>JAGNUJ010000071.1 GCA_017987055.1 Giesbergeria sp. | reverse complement strand
TGGCCTCTTTGCGGTAGCGCGCAATGAACGGCACCGTGGCGCCGCTGTCGAGCAGCTCGACGGCGGCTTGCACCTGCGCGGCGGTGACGCGGATTTCGGCGGCAATTTGCCCAATGATTTTTTGCATGGCGGTGGCAGCTAGGAATGGCTTGGGTGGCTAAAAGCGGGCAAGTTTGCCACAAGCGCTGTATTTACTATTGATTTAATAGCTGCTAGCGCACGAATATAAAGGGCTTGAGGCTGATTTGAGCATTAATTCTTGCCGGTACGTACCCGCAGCGTGCTGCTGACCGCTGCCAGCGCCGCAAAACCAGCGGCCAGCCACATTGCCCACATTTCCCCCTGCCCGCTGCTGGGCGGCCAAACGCCAAAGATGGCCGCCAGCAGGATGGCACCCAAAGTCTGGCCGGTCAGGCGCGCAGTGCCCAGCATGCCGCTGGCCGCGCCGCTGCGCTCCAGTGGCGCGGTGGTGACGATGGTGTGGTTGTTGGGCGACTGAAACAGTGCAAACCCCGCGCCGCACAGCGCCATGCGCCACACCATGTCAAGGTCAGACGGCTGCGCCGGCAACAGCGCCAGCAGTGCCACGCCGCTGGCAAAAATCGCCAGCCCCACGCCGCCCAGCAGCCCGTCGGGGTAGCGGCCAATCAAGCGCCCGGCCAGCGGCGCGACCAGCACAATCGCCAGCGGCCAAGCAGTAATCAGCAAACCGGCCTGCAAGGGTGTGCGGCCAAAACTCTCCAACAGCAAAAACGGCAGCGCGACATAAGCCAGCGTTTGCGCCGCAAAAGCGCCCACCGATGAAGCCATAGACAGCGCAAACACCGGGATGCGCAGCAAATCCAGCGGAAACAGCGGCACCGGCTGGCGCGCTTGGCGGCGCAAATACACCCAGCCGACCAGCGCGCCAGCGGCCAGCAGCGCCAGCCCAACGCCCATATCAGCGTTGGCGCTATCCGTAGCCGCAGAGCTGCGCACGCTCAGGCGCTCGCCGCCGAGGAAGATCAGCGCAAACATCAGCGTATTGAGCAGCAAATCCAGCGCGGCCGGGCGGGGGCGCTGGCTGGCTGTGGCGCTTGTTGGGTTGAACGGCAGCGCGCGCCGCCCCAGCCACAGCGTGAACGCGCCCAGCGGCAAATTCAGCGCAAACAGCCACGGCCAGGACGCCACCGACAAAATCGCCGCCGCCACTGTCGGCCCGGCCATCACCGAAAACGCCACCACCATCGAGTTGATGCCCATGCCGCGCCCCAGCTGCGCGCGCGGGTAAATCAGCCGCACCATCGCCGCGTTGACGCTCATGATGCCGGCCGCGCCCAAGCCTTGCACGGCGCGCGCGGCAATCAACGTGCCCAGCGAGTCGGCCAGCATCGCGCCGACCGAGGACAGCGCAAACACCGCCATCCCCACCAAATACACGCGCCGGTAGCCAATGCGCTCGCCCAGCGAGGCCAGCGGTAGCAGCAAAATCAGCGTGCAAATTTGGTAGGCGTTGACCACCCAAATCGACTGCGCCGCCGTGGCCTGCAACTGGCGCGCCATCGCTGGCAGCGCCAAGTTGACGATGCTGCCGTCCAGCACCGCCAGCGTGATGCCCAGCACGATGACCAGCATCGCCCGGCCGCGCGCCGGCTGGGGCAGGCCGTCGGGTGGTGGGGGTTGCGGTGATGTGCTGGTGGCCATCAGGTGCCTTGCTGCGCCAGTCCATGCGCGCGCTGGCCGCCCAAGGTAATCCACGTCAGCGCCACACCAATCAGTGCGCCAGTGGCCATGCCAATCACCATCGGCAGCGGTTTGCCGTTGGCAAACAGGCCAATCACGCCCATAGCGAAGGCACCCGCCAGCATTTGCAGCGTGCCCAGCAAGGCCGAGGCCGTGCCGGCAATGGCGCCATGCTTTTCTAGCGCCAAGACCGAGGTCGTCGGAATCACCAGTCCCATAAACGCGCTGGAGACAAAGTACAGCCCCATCAACACCCACATGCTGTCGCCGCCGCTGACGTAATAGGCCAGCAGCGACACCATCACCGCGCCGGCCGCACTGGCCGCACCTTTGACCACGCGGACTAAGCCAAAGCGCTCGCCCAAAGTGGCGGTGAACTGCGCCGCGCCAATAAACGCCACCGAGTTAAAGGAGAACGTCAGGCTGTACATGGTCGGTGTCAGGCCGTAGTGGTCGATAAAAATAAACGGCGAGCTGGCCAGATAGACAAAAAAACCGGCCATCGAGCAGCTGCCAATCATCACCAGCCCCAAGTAATGCCCATCGCGCAGCAGCAGGCCATAGCTGCGCAGCGCGCTGCCCAAGCTGCTGTCTTGGCGCTGCTCGGGCGGGCGGGTTTCGTCCAGCTTGGTGTAAGTCAGCACCAGCCCGGCCAGCGCCGCCAGCGTCACCATCCAAAACACGCCGCGCCAGCCCGTCACGGCAATCACCGCGCTACCCACCAGCGGCGCCAAGATCGGCGAGACGCTAAACACCAGCATCAAGAGCGACATCAGCCGCGCCGCCTCGTTGCCAGTGTGCAGGTCGCGCACCACGGCGCGCGGAATCGCCATACCCGCCGCCGCGCCAAAGCCCTGTAAAAAGCGCAAGGCAACCAAGGTTTCAATATTGCTGGCCAGCGCGCAGCCAATGCTGGCGATCGTAAAAATACCCAGCCCAAAATACAGCGGCACTTTGCGCCCCAGCATGTCCGACACCGGGCCATAGAGCAGCTGGCCAGCGCCCAGCGATAAAAAGAACGCCGTCAGGCTCCACTGCACCGCGCCCACCGACGCTCCTAGGTTGGTGCCAATGGCCGGCAGTGCCGGTAAATACATGTCAATGGCAAACGGGCCAATGGCCGAGAGCAAGCCCAAAATCAGGGCTAATCGAAGATATTGAGAAAAAAGCATAGCCGCCAATTGTCGCAATCTGACCGCATCGGCGCTGGCTGCCGTCAGGAAACATTGGCACGCGCAGGGCAGCAGCGCGTATCTGGCGCCCTATTGGGTAAACAGCGAGTCCGTGCCGCCCAGCGCTGCGCCTTCAGTCTGCAACATGCGCAGCTTGGTGACGACGCCGCCGTGCGCTGAAAAACCGCAGGGTTTGCCGGCCGCGCCCAGCACGCGGTGGCAGGGCACGATAGGCGCAAACGGGTTCAGCCCCAACGCATGGCCGACGGCGCGGGCGCTGTTTTTGTTGCCCAGCTCGCTCGCCAGCTCGCCATAGGTGCGCGTTTGGCCGGGAGGAATGCAGCGCGTGGCGGCATACACCCGGCGCTGAAAGTCGGTGATGCGCTGCATGTCCAGCGCGACCGACTCCATGCAAGCATCGGCACCTAAATCAGCCAGCTGCCCGGCCAGCAGCGCTTGGACGGCGGCGATGGCGCGCGCCACCTCGGGCGGCGGCGTGGCCAGCGCCAGCACGCCGCTGGCTTTGAGCAGGCGCGCTTGCGTCGCCCCCGCGTCCACCTCGGGCAGTTGCACAGCCACGATGCCATGCGCGCCCCACGCCACAGCGCAGCCGCCCAAAGCGCTGTCAAACGGTGTCCACCCTTGGGATGGTGTTGGCATGCTGTCCATCAACACTCCTAATTTAATAGCTGCTAGCGCCCGTATATAAAGGGCTACAGTGCTTTTTGACTCAAATTATCGCGGTAACGCATCGCCCAGCGCTCTAGCGTGTAAAACGACAGTGCTGCCAGCGCAGTCGATAGCGCCAGCCCAGCCACCACCACCACCGGCCACGCAAATTCAGCGCGCAGGTAGCGCACCACCGGGTAGTGCCACAAATAAATACCGTAGGACAGCGTGCCCAGCCGCACCAAAATCGGCAAGTTCAGCATCTGAAACACCAGCCCGTCGCGCTGTTGCGCCGCGACCAACAGCACCACCGTGCCCAGCTCCACCACCGTCAGCCCCCAAACCATCGCGCCTTGGTTGTCCCACGCCAGCTCCAGCAGCAGCACAATCGCCAGCGGCAGCCACATCGCATACGGCATGCGCGCGCGCAGCCAGTCGATGCATTGCGGCTTTTCAACCATCAGCGCCGCCAGCAGCGCGCCAGCCAACAAACCCGACGCCCGGGTGTCGAAGCGGAAAAAAATCTCGTAAAACTGCTGCCCCTGCACCACCCAAAAAATGCGCCACACCCAGCTAAGCAGGTACAGCAGGGCAATCGGCCGCCACACCGCGCCCCGGCAGTAGCGCAGCAGCAGCGCCAGCAGCGGCGGCCAAATCAGGTAGAAATGCTCTTCCACCGATAGCGACCACATGTGCAACAAAGTATTAGGGCTGTCAAAAAAGGCAATGCCGTAGTCGGCCAGGTACAAGAGCGACACCAAAGCATCTTGGTAAACATCGTCCAGCCCCGGCCAAATCAGCGGTGCCAACAGGCAATAAGCCGCCAAAAACAGCGCCAGCGCTGGCATCAGCCGAAAAAATCGGCGGCGGTAAAAGCGCCAATATTGAAAGCGTCCGTTGGCGCGGTGTTCAATCAACAGCAGCGAAGTAATCAAAAACCCGCTGAGGACAAAAAATAAATCCACGCCAAAAAACGCCCCAGCAAACAACGGCACATGGGCATGCGAGAGCAGCACCAGCAGGATGGCCACGCCGCGCAGGCCGTCAAGGGCGGGGTTGTAGTCGAGTTTGAAATGCTGCAAAGCCAAAACGGAAAACCTTTTTCTGTGCCTGCGTGCGGCAAGCCGCACCACCTTGCCCGCTGCGCGCACACAGAGAAAGGCGAACAAGGGTTTTCCCTATCATGCCGGGGAACGCAATCCAAGGTGCGCGCCGTGGAATTGGGCGCTCAAACCTCTAGCCACTCTTGGCGCACGGGCTGGTTGGCGCGCAGCTCGGCGGGCGTGCCGTCAAACACGATGCGCCCGTGCCCCATCACCAGCACGCGGTCAGAGACGGTCAAAGCGATGGTGAGTTTTTGCTCAATCAACAGCACCGCAATGCCGCGTGCTTTGAGCGCTTGCAAATACACCCCCACCAACTCGACCAACTTGGGAGCCAAGCCTTCGGTCGGCTCGTCAATCAGGATGAGCTGCGGGTCGCCCATCAGCGTGCGGCACAGCGTCAGCATTTGCTGCTCGCCGCCCGAGAGCACGCCCGCAGCGGTGTGCTGGCGCTCGTGCAGGCGCGGGAATATTTGGTACATGTCGGCCAGCGTCCAGCGGCTGTTTTTTTGGCGGCTCTTTTGCCCCAGCAGCAGGTTTTGTTCGACGGTGAGCCGGGGGAAAACGTCGCGGCTTTCCGGCACGTAGCCAATGCCCAAGTGGGCGATATCGCAGGTCTTTTTTCCTTGCAGACTGCGCCCTTGCCAGCGCAGCGTGCCCTGCCAATCGACCAGACCCATGATGGCCTTGGCCAGCGTCGAGCGCCCCGAGCCGTTGCGCCCCAGCAGGGCGACGATTTCGCCCGGTGCCGCCGTGCAGCTGACGCCGTGCAACACGCGGCTTTGGCCATAGTTTGCGCACAAGCTTTCAATCTCTAACATGTAAGTCACTTTCGAGCGAAACAGCAGTGCCCAGATACGCCTCTTGCACGCGCGGGTTGGCGCGCACTTTGTCGGGGGTGTCAAAGGCAATGATTTGGCCGTAGACCAGCACGGCAATTTTGTCGGCCAGCCCGAACACCACGCCCATGTCGTGCTCCACCGTCAGCAAGGTGCGACCTTCGGTGACTTCTTTGATCAGCTGGACAAAGCGCGTGGTTTCGCTGCGGCCCATGCCGGCGGTCGGCTCGTCCAGCAGGATGACCGGCGCGTTGCCGGCGATGGTGACGCCGATTTCTAGCGCCCGCTGTTCGGCATAGGTCAGGTGGGCCGCCAGCACATCGCGCCGGGTGTCGAGGTGGATTTGCGCCATCACCTCTCGTGCGCGGGCGTTGACATCGTGCAAGTTGCGCAGAAAACGCCAGAAGCTGTAGCGATAACCGAGGCCCCACAAAATGGCGCAGCGCAGGTTGTCAAACACGCTCAGGCCGCCGAACAAATGCGTGATCTGAAAACTGCGCGATAGGCCGAGGCGGTTGATTTCAAAGGGCTTCTTGCCATCAATGCGCTGGCCATTGAGCCAAATTTCGCCGCTGCTGGGCGCAAAGCGGCCGCTGATCAGATTGAACAGCGTCGATTTGCCGGCACCATTGGGGCCAATCAGCGCGATGCGCTCGCCGGGCGCGATGGCCAAGTCGGTGCCGCGAATGATGTCGCTGCTGCCAAAGCGCTTGTGAAGGTTGCGCAGTTCCAGCGCCAGTGGTGTTGGGGGCGTCATGTTTTATCCACCCAGCGCCGCCCCAGCGCGAACAAACCCAAGCCGGTCAGCGTCAACAAAGCGGCTCCCCACCAACTGGCCGGCGCGCTGGTATCCAGCGTGATGCCCAAAAACCGCATCTCCGATCCCTCGGCGGTGTTGCGTTGCAGGTGGTAGGTCATCTCCACCAAACACACTGCGCCGAGCAGCGCCAGCAGCAGCGCCGCTCCCAGCGCCCAAGCGCCAGGCCGGCGCAGCGCACGCAGCGACGGTGCCAGCAAACTGGCCACACCGCCGGGCGCATACATCACCATGCACAAAAACACCAAGCCGAGGTAGAGCAACCAAGCCTGCGTCCACTCCGACAGCAGCACCGAACTGAGCACCAGCAGCGCCGCGCCGACCCACGGCCCCCAAAAAAAGGTCGCACCGCCCAAAAAAGTGAACAGCAAAAAGCTGCCCGAGCGCGCCATGCTGAAGCTGTCGGCGCCGGTAACGATTTCAAAATTGATAGCTGCTAGCGCACCACCCACGCCAGCAAAGCCGCCTGCGATGGTGAAAGCGGCGTAGCGCACGCGCTGCGGGTTATGGCCTAAAAAGGCGACGCGCTCGGGGTTGTCGCGCACGGCATTGAGCAACTTGCCCAGCGGCGTACCGGTAAAGGCAAACAGCGCGGCGGTGCAAACGAAGGCATAAGCGGCAATCAAGTAATACACCTGCAGCGCAGGACCAAAGCGAAAGCCGAAGAAGCCGTCGCCATAAACGCGGTTGGCGGTGATGCCGCCTTCGCCGCCAAACAGCTGCGGAAACATCAGCGCCATCGCTGCCACCAACTCGCCCAGCCCCAAAGTAATCATGGCAAAGGTGGTGCCCGATTTGCGCGTGCTGACAAAGCCCAGCAACGCCGCGCACAGCAGGCCGGCCAGCCCGCCGACCAGCGGCACCCAAATCAACGGAATCATCAAAGTGCCTTGGCCAGCCCAGTTCATGGCGTGGATGGCCATGAAAGAGCCTAGTCCGGTGTAGACCGCGTGGCCAAAGCTGAGCATGCCGCCTTGGCCGAGCAAGAGGTTGTAGCTCAGGCAAATGATGCCAAGGTAGCCGATTTGCGCAAGAATGCTGCGCGCCAAACTGCTGGGAAACAGCAGCGGCGCAGCGATCAGCCACAGCGCAAACCCGCCCCAGACCAGCCAGCGGCGCCCATCAGTCTGCTTTTCAAGCATCGCGCGCCCCCAGCAGGCCTTGGGGCCGAAACACCAGCATCAAAACCAATAGCAGGTAAGGCAGTATTGGCGCGGCTTGCGCGGCGATTCCATCCATTGCCACGGCAAAGGTTTGCACCAGCCCAATCAGCAGCGAGGCCAAAAATGCCCCGGCCAGCGAGCCAATACCGCCCACCACCACCACCACAAAAATGATGGAGCCGACCGAGCCGGCCATCGCCGGCTCGGTGATGTAGGTGTTGCCGCCAATCAC
>JAGNUJ010000070.1:3719-7739 GCA_017987055.1 Giesbergeria sp. | reverse complement strand
TCTTGGTTGCCCTTGCCGACGGTGGTTTTTTTGACGCGCAGCGTGTCTTTGCTTTGCACTTCGACGCTGTCTTTGACCGTGATGGTCGAGAGCGTGGCCGCGCTGTCTTGTGCCCAGCTGCTGACCGAAGCGGCCAGCATCAGCGCGCCCAAGGGCAGAATTAAGTTATCGGTGTGCAGTGGTAGTTGTGGTGAATTAGCCAATTGAGAACTCCATCGGATAGAAATTGGGCATGAACGCGGCAGGTGCGCGAACCAAGAAACCGAGGCAGTGGCTAGAAAATTGGCTGTGCATCGACAAGGCGCCGATAGTAAATCAATTGATATTGATTCGTATTTGTTTAGCGAAAAAGCAACACTTACTTTTGCGATAGGCGAAAAAAAACCGGCTAGGCCGGCTTTCAAGAGGTGCGCTGGTGTGCTGCGCAATTAGGAGAGGTGCTTGCCGATCAGGCCAGCCATTTCGAACATCGACACCTGTGGTTTGTCAAAAACTTTTTTGAGCTTGCTATCGGCGTTGATCAGGCGTTTGTTGGTGGGCTCTTGCAGGTTGTTGGCCTTGATGTAAACCCACAGCTTGCTGATGACTTCAGTGCGCGGCAGCGGATCAGCGCCCACTACGGCAGCCAAAGCGGCGCTGGGAGTGAGTGCCTTCATAAAGGCGGCGTTGGGGGTGCGCTTTTTGGCGGCTGGGGCACTGGCCTCAGCGGCAGGGGCGGTGGTTTTTGCGGGGGCTTTTTTTGCAGTTGCCATGTTGGATGTTCCTTTGGGGATAGTCATTGAAGCAGTGAAAACCGGGTTCTCTACTGGTACGGTGGATGCTACTGTTAAAAAAACCGCTTTCCTAGTCGTAAATGGCTTTTTTTGCTTCGGCTTGTTGCTGCGCGGTCTTTCGTAGCTTTTCGTAACCGTTAGTGCCCCGATTGCTGGTTAACGATCCGTTTGAGTGCGTCGGCATTCAAGATGCGCACATGGCGTTGTTTGACTTCGACGGTGCCGTCTTCGACAAACTTGGAGAAGGTGCGGCTGACGGTTTCGAGCTTCAAACCCAAATAGCTGCCAATTTCTTCGCGCGTCATGCGCAGCACCAGCTCGGACTGTGAAAAACCGCGCGTGTGCAGGCGCTGCACCAAGTTCAGCAAAAACGCTGCCAAGCGCTCTTCAGCGCGCATGCTGCCCAGCAGCAGCATCACGCCATGCTCGCGCACGATTTCGCGGCTCATGATTTTGTGCACGTGGCTTTGCAGGGCAGTGACTTCGCGCGAGAGTTCTTCAATCCGGTCAAACGGCATAACGCAGACTTCGGCATCTTCCAGCGCTACGGCGTCGCAGGTGTGGTGGTCGTTGACGATGCCATCGAGACCGATGATTTCGCCCGCCATCTGAAAGCCCGTGACCTGATCGCGCCCATCTTCGGTGGCAACGCAGGTTTTAAAAAATCCGGTGCGAATGGCGTAGAGCGAGACAAATTCTTCGCCGTTACGGAACAAAGTGCCGCCGCGCTTGACTTTGCGTCGGGTGGCGACCACTTCGTCGATGCGTTGCAGCTGCGCCTCATTCAAGCCCACCGGCATACACAGCTCGCGCAAATTACAACTAGAGCAGGCGATTTTGATGGTCTGCGGCGTCACTTGACTGGGGATGTGCCTCCCGTCATGCGACGATTTGCTGGCTTCACCAGAGGTGAAGGCGTAAGGCACAGGGGCGGTTTTGGGGACGGCTGACATAAATCAAATTATGAACTAGCTTTTCAGGTTTTTGTTTATGGCCCTTGACGGGCATCAAGTGGGTCAGCGCCGCCATAGTGCACAGTCTCGCGCTTGCTAGGAAATTCAATGATTGCTATCACCCCCGAATTGCTCAACCGCTTTGACGTGTCAGGACCGCGTTACACCTCTTATCCGACGGCCGACCGTTTTGTCGAGGCGTTTGGCGAGGCCGAATATGTGCTGGCGCTGCAGGGGCGGCGCAGCTTGGCCACTGCGCAGCCGCTGTCGGTGTATGTGCACATCCCGTTTTGCGAGTCGCTGTGCTACTACTGTGCCTGTAACAAAATCATCACCAAACATCCCGAGCGCGCCGAGGTGTATTTGCGCTATCTAAGCCGCGAGATGGACTTGCACACTGCCCATTGCGGCAAGGGGCAAGTGATTAGTCAGCTGCATTTTGGCGGCGGCACGCCGACGTTTTTGAGCAACGACGGCCTGCGCGAGCTGATGGAGATGCTGCGCAGCAATTTCACGCTGGTGGCCGGCGGCGAATATTCCATTGAGGTTGATCCGCGCACCGTAGATGCTGAACGATTGGCCTTCTTGGCCGAGCTGGGCTTTAACCGCCTGAGCTTTGGTGTGCAAGACTTTGACCCCGAGGTGCAAAAAGCCGTCAACCGCGTGCAGCCAGCCAAACAGGTATTTGAGTTGATGGCCGCCGCTCGCAGGCTGGGTTTTGAGTCCATTAACGCCGACTTGATTTATGGCCTACCGCGCCAAACCGCCGAGTCGTTTGAGCGCACGCTGGCGCAGGTGGCCGAGCTGCGTCCCGATCGCATTGCGCTGTACGCCTATGCCCATTTGCCCGAGCGCTTTAAGCCGCAGCGGCGCATCATTAGCGCTGATATGCCAATGGCGTCGGACAAGGTGGCGATGCTGTCGCGCGCGCTGGAGTCGTTTAGCGATGCCGGTTACGTTTACGTCGGCATGGACCACTTTGCTTTGCCCGACGACGCGCTAGCTGTGGCCAAACGTCAAGGGCGTTTGCACCGTAATTTTCAAGGCTATAGCACCCAGCCGGACTGCGATTTGATTGCGTTAGGGGTTTCAGCCATTGGCCGCGTGGGGGCTACTTATAGCCAAAATGCCAAAACGTTGGATGAGTATTACGATCGCATCAACCAAGGAAAGCTGCCGGTGGTGCGCGGCCTAGCGCTGACACGTGATGACTTGGTGCGCCGTGCCGTCATCATGGCGTTAATGTGTCAGGGTGAGTTGCTGTTTGAGCCGCTGAGCCAAGCGTGGTTGATTAATTTTCAGCAATATTTCGCCCTAGAAATAGAGCGTTTGCAAGAAATGCAGCAGCAAGGCTTAGTTCAATTGAGCGCCGAGGGCGTTGAGGTGACAGAAATGGGTTGGTATTTTGTCCGCGGAATTGCCATGCTATTTGATAAAAATCTCCAAATGGATCGAAACCGGGCACGGTTTTCGCGCATTATTTGAGCGCGATGCTGGCATCACTGGCTTGGACATCTTTGGTGATGGGCGTGGTCGGCGGCCCGCACTGCCTTGCGATGTGCGCTGCCCCTTGCGCTGCGGTGGTCGGTGCCGGAAATGGGTCAGCATCAGATGCTGTGTCAGCGTCTGCCACAGAGCAACCGATGCAATGGCTGCCTAAAAAGCAATCTGAAAAACAAATTGACACTCCTCATCGCCCCGGCTTGCGCTTGCTGGCCTATCACAGCGGGCGTTTGCTGGGCTATTCCAGCGCCGGTGCCGTGGCAGCGATGGCGATGCAAAGCCTGGCCTGGATGACCCAGCAGACCACCGCGCTGCGCCCGGCTTGGACGATGCTGCATGTTGCCGTGTTGGCGTGGGGTTTGATGATGATGGTGCAAGCGCGCCAACCTGTATGGATAGAAAACGCTGGCCGCAGCGTCTGGGCGCGGGTGCGTCCGGTGGTGGCTGCGCCGGGTGGCGTGTTTGCCACCGGCTTTTTGTGGGCGCTGATGCCGTGCGGTTTGCTGTACTCCGCTCTGCTGGTTGCGGCGTTGAGTGGCGGCGCATTGCAAGGCGCGGTGACGATGGCATTGTTTGGTATTGGCAGCGGGTTATGGTTGCTGGCTGGACCGTGGCTGTGGCTGCGCCTACGTACCCGCATGAACAACGTCCGTGAGAGCTGGGGAACCCGCATGGCCGGCTTTTTGCTGTGTGGCGTAGCGCTGGGCGCGCTGTGGATGGATTTGATCTATACCCCATCGCTGTGGTGTCGGTAGCTGACGGCGCCACAAGGCTGATAAAGCCGCCCAGTA
>JAGNUJ010000070.1:0-3619 GCA_017987055.1 Giesbergeria sp. | reverse complement strand
TTTCTTCAACCTTGGCACTTGCAAGTGAATCATCCAAACCCCTTTTCTTTTATCGCTATCGACCAATTGCGGGTGGGCATCTTTGTTCACCTCGATTTGGGTTGGTTGCGCCATCCGTTTCCGGTCAGTAGTTTTCGTATCACCTCGGCCGATCAGATTGAGGCGCTGCGCAGTCTGGGCTTGGAGTGGGTGCGCTATGAGCCGGGTAAAAGTGATAGTGATGCGTTGTCTGCGGCAGACACAACTGAACAGGCCGAGCAAGAGGCGTTCGCCGATTCTGCTGTTGCCCTAGAAGCAAAAACAAGTGCAGCGGCGGCAGTATTTCCTTCGCCCCCTCAGGGGGCGCTGGCACCCGCGCAGCGCTTGCCCGCAGAGCAGCGTCGTCTGATCAGTTGCGATCAGCGCTTTTTATCTGCAGCAGACCAGTATCACAGCCTAGTGCAAGTGGCGCACAACGATGCGGCCAGTGCGCGCATGGCCAGCTGTGCGCTGGTATCTGAGTGTGTGGATGATTTGCAGTGCAACGGCGAATCGGTGATTCGCTTGATAACCGAAGGCGTCGGTGAGCGCCGCGGTATGCACCCGGTCAATGTGATGGTGCTGTGTCTGCTGCTAGGTCGGGCACAGGGTTTCAGCGTGCCCCAGTTGCAAGAGCTGGGCTTGGCAGCGTTACTGCATGACATCGGCAAGGGGCAATTGTCAAACCCGCTGAGAGGCCAGAGACGGGTCTATGAAGACCATGTGGGTGCATCAGTTGCTTTGGCGCAAAGTATGGATTTGTCTAGCTCGGTGTTGATTGCGATTGCGCAGCACCACGAAGCCGCTGATGGCAGTGGTTTCCCCTTGGGGTTGCTGGGCGAAGATTTAAGCCCTGCCGGGCGCATTTTGGCCTTGGTTAACCGCTATGACGGCTTGTGTAACCCAGCAAACCATGCCGATGCGTTGACGCCGCACGAGGCGCTGTCGGTGCTTTTTTCCAGAATGAAGGCGCACTTTGATGCCGTCACACTCAATGCTTTTATTCGCATGATGGGGGTTTATCCGCCCGGCTCGGTGGTGCAGCTGGTCAATGGTTTGTACGCGTTGGTGATATCGGCCAATTCAGCGCGCCCGCTGCGCCCTAAAGTCATCGTCCATGATCCAGATACGCCGCAAGAGCAGGCATCGGTGCTAGATTTGGAGAGCTTGCCCGAGCTGGGTATTTTGCGCAGTTTGAAGCCGTCGCAACTGCCGCGCGCCGCGCTGGATTATTTGTCGCCGCGCCAGCGCATCTACTATTTTTTTGAGCGCGCGGTTGCGTTGCCTCGGCGCGAGGCCCGCTTGTGACGGCCATCCCACCTGAGCACGAGTGTCTTTGGCGCGCCGCCTTTGATGCTTTGCAAGAAGCCGTCTGGGTGGTTGATGCCAAAAAACGCCATATTATTTTTGCCAACCTGAGTGCGGCGCGCATGGTCGGTTGCGCGCGTGCTGATATTGTTGGCTTGCCGGTGTTGCAGTGGGCGGTCACGCCCGAAGACCACGTGTTTTGGAGCGATGCCTCAGAGGCGCTGTTGCAGGGCATCCACTCTTTTTCCAGTGTGCTGCGCGCGGATGGCGTGCTGGTGCCGGTGCAACGGCGTGTAGCGCCGTTTGAGCTGCTTGAGTCTGGCGCTGCGCTGCTGGTGACGATGCTCGATTGCAGTGCCCAGCAGCACACGGAGCGGGCGCTGGAGTCGCTGCTGTCGCAGCTGCGAGCTACGCTGGACTCGGCGGCCGATGGTATGTTGGTGTGCGCCTTGGATGGCAGCGTCCGAGCCTTTAATCAGCGCTTGGCGCACATCTGGAACATGCCGCAACAGCTGCTGGTGCAGCGCAACGACGAGGCGTTACATGCCTTTATGGCGGCCAGCGTGGTGGATTTGCCGCTGTACTTGGAGCGGATGAGCGCTTTAGAAGCCAGTCCAGAGATACACAGCTGCGATGTCTTTACGCTGCACAGTGGCCAAGTGCTGGAGCGGCGCAGCGTGCCGCAGCTGCACCAGGGCAACGTGATGGGGCGGGTGTATTCGTTTCGTGACATCAGCCAAGAAGTGCAGGCGCAGGCCGATTTGCGCTTGGCGGCCAAAGTATTTGAATCCAGCCCCGACGCTATTTTTATTGCCGACCACAACCATTGCCTGCTGCGCGTCAATCCAGCGGGACAGGCGTTGTTGGCGCAGTCAGCCGCTCCTTTGCGAGGCACGCCAGTGACGGCATTGTTTGCGGCTGAAAATGACCGCTTTTCAATCCAACAAGTCCAAGCTGCGTGGCAGCGTGACGGTGTTTGGCAGAGCGATTTGCTGTTATCGCGCGGCTTAGCTAGCGCTTGCCCAGTGCATTTGTCGTGGGTGTTGCTGCGTGATGAAGAAAACGAAACCAGTCAAAGCATCGGCTTTATGCGTGACCTGACCGCGCAGCGGGTAGCGCAACAACGCATCAACGAATTGGCCTACAGCGATGCATTAACGGGCTTGCCCAATCGGCTGTTGCTGTCGCAGCGGGTTGCGGCGGCGATGGAGAGCGCGCTACCTGTGGTGACGCCGTTTGCGGTGCTATTTTTAGACCTTGATCGCTTCAAGATTGTTAACGACTCGCTTGGGCACGCCTTTGGTGATCGCGTTTTGCAGTTGGTGGCGGCGCGTTTGCAGTCTTGTTTGCGCCAAGTCGATGTGCTGTGCCGCTTGGGGGGCGATGAGTTTGTGGTCTATTTGCATGGCGCTAATGCTGGCGCTGGCGAAATGGTGGCACAACGGATTAAAGAAGAAATGCAGCGTCCGTTCACACTGGATGGCATTGGATTTTCCATCCAATGCAGCATGGGTATTGCCATGTACCCGCAAGATGGTACGACGTTGGATGAGCTGATTAAGCAGGCCGACACGGCGATGTACCGCATCAAAGACCAAGGGCGCGGCAGCTACGGCTTTTATCACGCGCAGATGAATGCCAACTTGCTGGCGCGTATGCAAATGGAGCACGCGATGCGCCAAGCGCTAGAGCAGCAGGCGATGACGGTGTACTACCAGCCACAGCTGCACTTGGTGACGGGTGAGATTTTGGGTGCCGAAGCTTTGTTGCGCTGGACGGATCCGTGCTTGGGGTCAGTGTCGCCGGGCGTTTTTATTCCGCTGGCGGAAGAAACTGGCTACATCATCACGCTGGGTGCGTGGGTGCTGGAGCAGGCCGTGCAGCAGGCCGCGCGCTGGCAGCAGGCGGGCAAAGCGCTGGTGGTGTCGGTGAATGTGTCAGCGCTAGAGTTTGGCCAGCCTGACTTTGTCCAGCGCTTGGTGCAGCTGCTGAGCAAATACCAGTTGCCTCCTGCGTTGCTGGAGTTGGAGCTGACCGAGTCGATTTTGCTCAAAGGCGCGCAAGAGGCCGCTGAGCGCTTGGCCACCGTGGCCCAGTTGGGCGTGGCTTTGGCGATTGACGACTTTGGTACGGGTTATTCCAGTTTGGCGTACCTGAAAAAACTGCCCATTCACAAATTGAAGGTGGACCAGTCGTTTGTGCGTGGCCTACCCGATGACGAGGGCGACCACGCCATTGTCAGCGCCATCATCCACATGGGGCGCGCCCTGCGGATGGCCGTGGTAGCTGAAGG
>JAGNUJ010000069.1 GCA_017987055.1 Giesbergeria sp. | reverse complement strand
GCTTGCAGCGCGTTCCAATCGCACGCCAGCGTCAACGGCTCGCCGCTGACTGGGTGCGGCAGTGTCAGCGACTGGGCGTGCAACCACAGCCGCGTGTGCCCCAACTGCTGCGCCCACCAGCGGTTGAGCGGGCCTTTGCCGTGCGTGGCGTCGCCCAAAATCGGGTGCGCCAAGTGCTTCAAGTGGCGGCGAATTTGGTGGCGTCGCCCGGTGGTGGGCACCGCCTCGACCAGCGAGGCGCGCGTGCTGGGGTGGCGGCCATCAGCGCTTTCGTCCAGTTCGAGGCGCGCCAAGCAGCGAAACGCGGTGTGCGCCGCTTGCGCCGGCGCGTCGGGCGGCGCGTCGTCGGGGCGCAGCGGGTGGTTGACTTCGGCGCTATCGGGCAACCAGCCGCGCACCAGCGCTAGGTAGCGCTTGTGGGTGCGCTGCTGCTCAAACGCTTGCGACAGCGCCCGTGCCGCGTCGCTGTGCAGCGCCATCACCAACACGCCGCAGGTGCCTTTGTCGAGCCGGTGTACCGGGTAGACGCGCTGGCCGATTTGGTCGCGCAGGGTTTGCAGCACAAAGCGCGTCTCGCCCGCGTCCAGCCCGGTGCGGTGGACCAGCCAGCCAGCGGGCTTATAGAGCGCCACCAAATGCTCGTCGCGCCACAGGATGTGCAAAGGAGCATTCATCGCCGCTCAGCGCTGTTGGTAACTGGTGCCATAGCGCTGGCGATAGCTCCACGGTGCCAGCGGGCGGCTTTGTGACCACAGCCCGGCGCTGCTGGCCTTGGCTTGGCGTTGCAGCGGCGGCAAATGCGGGTGCTGGCGCGCATACGGTGTATAGACCCACGCCAGCCCGGCGCGCACTTGTTCGGTCGCCACATCAGCGCCGCTGCCGCTGCCGCAGCGCACGTTGGCGACGTTGCGGCCGTAGCGGTCTTTTTCTAGCACTTGGATGCGGGCGCGTTGGCGCAAGCACAGCTGCGCTAGGTTTTTGCGCGACTGCGGGCCATAGGCTTGGCGGGTTTCGGGCGCATCAATGGCGGCAATGCGCACTTTGATTTGAAAAGGCGCGTGCGACGATCCGCAGCGCGCGGTAAGGGTGTCGCCATCGCTGACAGCGACGACTAGGCACAATAGGGCAGCAATGGACACAGAGAGAAAAATCTAGAAAAGACAACCGCGCGCTGTAGCCGGGCAGGCAGCGCAGTTCAGTCGGGCAAATTTTGTTGGGCTTGTTGTTCTTGCGCTTGCTGCGATTCGTTGGAGAGCAAAAAGCGCTTTACCAAATCAAAAAAGCTGTCGTAAAAATCGTTGGCTTCAATGGTTTGACTGCCGACTTTGACCAGCGACTCGCCGCCGCCGGTCATAAACGGCAGCGACACTGAACCAACGCCACCCACGCCCAAGCTGGCCGAGTTGTTGGCTTTCTTGAGGGTGTAGCTGTCTTGCAGCGCGGTCACAAAACCCAGACTGATGCTGGCATCAGCGTTTTCAGGCACGCAGACGACGCGGATCATCACCTGCACGTGGGCATCGGCATCGGGCTGAAAGTTTTTTTGCCCAGCGATGAGGTCAGGCGTGTTGGTGTTGATGATGTAGCCTTGGCTCAGTAGCGCCCGGCGCGCCGCTTCGCAAGTTTGCGCCGGGCTGGCGTCATACAAGCGCGAATAGGTGGACACAGAACCAAATTTTTCTTGCGGCTCTAGCACCTTGCCAGTAGTGATGCAGCCGCCCAGCAGCGCAACTCCAGCCGCAACCATCAGCAGCAGAATATGCCGACCTTTTCTTGTTGATTGCGCAGTCACCATTTAGTCCGTCAACAGTTGCAGATACGCCTGGCGTGTGGTCGGTGAGACGGCGGCCAGCACTTGCTCATATGAGGTTTGGTGGCGCCCCAGCAAGCGCGCTGAGGCAATGGTTTTGGACTTGCAAAACCAGTGGCAGCTGTGTTGCATCAAAAACAATTCCGCCGTCAGCATGAAGGCTTTGTCGCGCGGGCTGCGCCCCATCTCGTTGCGCACCACGGCTTCGATACCTTGGGCGTGAATTTTCATCAGCGCACGCAAATCCACCGTGGCGCTGGGAAACATCTGGTCGGCGTGGGCGATGGCAATTGGCAGTTTGCTGATGCGCGTCTCCAAGTCGCTCAGCTTGGCCAAGTCGGCAGCAAAGCGGTTGAACTGCTCGTACAGACTGACTTCGGCACCCTCCAACATGCTCAAAATTTGGCTGCGCCGCTCGGTATCCGCCTCACCCAGCGCGCGCAGATAGCCTTGGGTCAGGCTTTCCATCAGTTTTTCGATTTGGTACTGGCCCAAATAACGGCTCAAAAGGGCGATGCGCCCAGCTTGGTAGCGCACCTTGAGCAGGTGCATTCCCATCGCTAGCAACATCGCCAATAAGAAAACGTCCATTGCGCTTTTAAAGCAGCTCTGCGCGCAATTGCGCAGGGCTCTTGGGCGACAACCAGCCCGGTGCCACGTCAAACACCGTCTTGGCGCCGTGCTGCCCCAACTTTGCCATGCGGTGTACCGCGCGGGCGTAGGCCACCAGCACGCTGGCGGTGAACTCGGGGTTGCTGCCCAGCGTCAGGCCGTACTCAATCACTTGCGTGATCTCGGGCGTGGTGTTGCCGCTGCGAATCACAAAGCCACCGTGCGGTATGGCGCTGTGCTCGCTGGCCAGCACTTCGGCGCTGATGAAGTTCACGGTGGTGTCGTACTCGTCAAAGTAATGCGGCATGGTGACGATGGCTTGGCGCACGGCCTCGGCATCCGCGCCCTCCTTCAACACCACAAAACACTCGCGCGTGTGTTTTTCACGCGTCGACAGTTGCGGGCGCGTGCCGCTGCGCACTTGCTCCACCGCTGCCGCTGCCGGCAGGGTGTACTGCACACCACCGGCCACGCCCGGTACGCGGCGAATCGCGTCGGAGTGGCCTTGGCTCACGCCCTTGCCCCAGAAGGTGTCGGTGGCGCCATCGGGGAGCAGCGCTTCGCCCATCACGCGGTTGATGGAGAACATGCCTGGATCCCAGCCGGCCGAGATCAGCGCGGTTTTCTGGTTCGCCAGCGCCGGCGCATCCACGGCAGCAAAGTGCTCGGGGATGCGCGCGTGGGTGTCAAAGCTGTCCACGGTGTTGAACAGCGCCGCCAGCTCAGGGCCTTGTTTAGGCAGGTCTTCTTTGGAGCCGCCACACAGAATCAGCACATCAATCTTCTCGGTGTAATCGGCCAGCGCGTCCATCGCAAATACCGGCGTGCCGGCGTGCAAGGGGGTCAATTGCGCGGGTGCGCGGCGGGTAAAAATTCCGACCAGCGTCATGTCTGGGTTGAGGGCCAAGCTGGCCTCAACGCCACGGCCCAGATTGCCGTAGCCGGCGATACCGATCCGAATGCTGTCACTCATGGTGTGTGCGTCCTAGTCAATAGAGATAAAAACCACGCCTTGGCCACAGGGGGCGTGCGTGGCTGGCCGAAAAGCCAGCCCGTATTGCAACACGTCTAAGCCCGGTCGTGTGGCTCGCCGGGGATTTTTTAGGGTGCCGCAGTGGCAGATTCACGCACCCGGCGGCGCTCGCGCAGCCAGTGGCGCACGCCGTCCAGCACCAGCACGCCAACGGCGGCGAAAATCAGCGCATAGGTCGGCCACTGGCCCGGCGCCAAGCTCTCGCCCAGCAGCAGTGCCACCAGCACCAGCAGCACCGGTTCGACATACGACAGCAGGCCAAACAAGCCCATCGGCAACCAGCCGCTGGCGGCCATATACAGCGCCAGCGCCACCGCACTGAGCACCCCCAGCAGCGCCAGCAACGCCCACAGCGCGGGGTTCCCGGCCAGTAGCGCCAAGCTCGCCGGCGGGCGAGCTATGAAGTACAGCGCCACTGGCACCAGCAAGGCCATGTCCAGCCAATGCCCCGCCAAATGGTCGGTGCGTAGGCAGCGGCGCAGCACAAAGTAGGCGGTGTAACCCAGCGCGACCAACCACATCTCCCACGACAGGCTGCCGGTGCGCCACAACTCAAAGCCGACGCCGGCAGCGGCCAGCGCGGTGGCGATTTGGTGCGCGCGCGACAGCTTCTCACCAAACACCACCCGTCCGGCCAGCACCAGCGTCAGCGGCAGCAAAAAGTAGCCCAGCGACACCGGCAGCGCCCGCCCGTGCAGCGGCGCCCACATAAACAGCCACAGCTGCACGCCCAGCATCGCGGCGCTGAGCAGCAAATACAGCGCATGGCGCGGCCCGCGCTGCACATCGCGCCACATGTGGCCAAGGCGCGCGCCCTCGCCGCGCCACAGCAGCAGCGCGGTGGTGAACGGCAACGTCACCAGCACGCGCCAGCCAAAAATTTGCTCGCCATCGAGCGGTACCAAAAACGGCGAAAGGTAATAAATGCCGCCAAACAAGACTGAAGCGAGGACCGACGCCGTAATGCCCTTGATCACCCGTTCATCACCCCAAGCCCTGCGCCGCCATGTACTGCTGGCGCCACTCCTCAAACGGCAAGGTGTCGGCGTCTTCAATGGTTTTTTGCGCGGCGAGCGAGGCCTGCGCCTCGGCCACGCTGTGCGCTTGCTGCGCGTCGCTCCACGGCTGGGCGATCAGGGCATCGCGCGCCAGCGTCGATTGGTGCAGCGTGAAGGCGCTAAAGCTGTTGTCGTGCTGCGCCGCCATCTGCGCCAGCACGCGCGCGGATGGTGTTTGCGCCGGGTGGGCGAGGGTGTGGCGCGCCTGCGCCAGTGCGCCGCTGTAGTCGCTGCTGTGGTGCGTGGCGTCCAGCGCAGCGGCCAGCGGCGCGCACTCGGCCAGCACCTGCGCGGCCCAATCGACCAGCGGTACGTTCTTGCCTTGGCGCAGCAGTTGCAGCCCCGGCTCGCGCCCACGCGCGGCCGTGAGATGCTGGTTGTATTTGATTTCAGTGATTTCTTGCGGCGTATCGGGCGGGCTATCAGACAGCAGGCAGTGCAGCAAAAACACGTCCAGCAGGCGCATGGTCTGCGCCGTGATGCCGACCGGCACGAACGGGTCTAAGTCCATAAGCCGCACTTCAACGTATTCGACGCCGCGCTCGCGCAGCGCGTGCAGCGGGCGCTCGCCGGGCTCGATGACGCGCTTGGGGCGGATGGTGCCGTAGAACTCGTTTTCAATTTGCAGCAGGCTGGTGCCCATCTGGTTGTACTCGCCACCGGGGTTGCGCACGCCGATGGCTTCGTAGGCCGGGTAGGACTGCGTCAGCGCCGCGTGCAATGAGTCGGCATAGCCTTCTAGGCTGTTGTAGCTGACCGCCAGCGTCGCCTGCGCGTCGCTTTGGTAGCCGAGGCTGCCCATGCGCAGCGAGGTAGCGTGCGGCAGGTACAGCGCTTGATCGCTCAGGCGTTGCAGCGCGTGTGGGCGCCCCTGCGCAAAGCACGGCCCCAGCGCGGGCGAGGCGCCAAACAAATACAGCAGCACAAACGCTTGGCGGCGAAAGTTGCGAATCAGGCCGAAATACTGCTCGCTGGTGACGCCCGGCATCGACCAGTTGTAGTGGATGCCGCAAATGGTTTGCATGCGGCGGCCATAGCGGTGGCCCAGGCCCATGCGGTAAACGCTCTTGGCGCGGCCAATGTTGGAGCTGCCGTAGCGCGCCAGCGGAATCGTCTCGTCCGTCGGCAGGCGGCACGGCATGCTCGACACCCACAGCCGCTCGTCCGACGGCGCTTTCAGGGTGCGCAGCACAAACTGGTGCACCTCGGTCAGCTCGTCCAAGCAGTCCTGCACGCCGTGGTGCGGGCCGGTGATCAGCTCGATTTGCGACTCGCTGTAATCGGTGGTGATATGCGGGTGCGTCAGCGCCGCGCCCAGCGCCAGTGGGTGCGGGGTCAGGGCCAAATCGCCGTTGGGCAGTACGCGCAAGCCCTCTTTTTCGATACCGCGCCGTATGCCCGCCAAACGTTGGGCGGGATGGGCGTCTATTTTTTCTTGCAAAGTACTCATGGGATGTGGCTGTTTTTGAATCCGGCGAAACTTAGCACGCTCAGCCCCGGCCCGCTTGTAAGCACATCAACAACTAGCGCGATGCACGGCAAAAAAACGCCGCCAGCACGTGCAGCCGCTTTTGTGCTCTAAAGCCCTCCATTGGCACCGATTGCGAACCAATGGGCACCGCCGCTACCGCAAAAAGCCGAAAATCCTTCCAACCCCGCACCAGAAAGCCCTCATGCAGCCCGCCAAACCACCCGCTCCCTCCACAACGCCGACCGACCCCAGCCACGCCCGCGCCTCCGCCTCGGTGGCGCTGCTGCGCAACAGCGACCAAGGCCTCGAAGTGCTGATGCTGCGCCGCCACGCGCAGGTCTCGACCATGCCGGGGGTGTACGTGTTTCCGGGCGGCAAGCTCGACGAGGCCGACACCAGCGCCGACAGCGCCAGCCTGCTCGACCAGTCCGCCAGCGACTTGCAGCACAGCCTGAGCGAGCCGGGCACCGACACGCCGACCGCCAGCGGCCTGTACTTCGCCGCACTGCGCGAAACGCTAGAAGAATGCGGCCTGCTGCTGGCCGAATCGACGGCGCAAGCGGCCAGCATCGACGCCCTGCGCGCCCGCGCCATGCTGCGCGAGGGCATGGCGTTTTGCGACGTGCTGCGCACGCTGCAACTGCGCCTGCAAACCAAGCAACTAGCGCCGTGGGCGCGCTGGATTACGCCGACCTCGCCCTCGGTCGGCCCGCGCCGCTTTGACACGCGCTTTTTTGTCGCGCCCGCGCCCGAGGGACAAATCGCGCTGCACGACAACGAAGAAACCACCGAAAGCGTTTGGGTCAAACCGCGCACCGCGCTAGAGCAATACCGCGACGGCGACATCGACTTGGTGCCGCCGCAAATCATGACGCTGGCGCAGCTGGCGCAGCACGGCCAAGTCGCCAGCGTGCTGAGCGCCGCGCGCCGCCAACCGCCGCCGACCATCCTGCCCGAGGCGCACGACGAGGACGGCAAGCGCATCATTTGCTACCCGGGCGATGCCCAGCACTCGGTGCGCGAACGCGCCCTGCCCGGCCCGACACGCATGCACTGGCACCAGCAGCGCTTCATCCCCGAAGGCGGCTTTGAGGCGCTTTGGAATCTGTAAACCCATGTGCGCCAGCGCGGCCAAAGTTATCCCTGTCAGCCTTGGATAAGGCTGTGGATAAGTCGAGAAAATCCCTGTATATCTGCGCCAAGTGCTTGATTTGTAACGCTGTTGATTGAATTGCTACATTTTTAAGCAATATGCTCTGGCGCAGCGCTGGGTTGTCCATGCTCGAGTCAACACCGAGCAATAACCTGTTGCGGTGTTTGCGTAGTATGAATTTATGCCATTTTTGGCTTCTAGCCCTTTAAACACGGGCGCTAGTAGCTATGATTTTTGACTGTTTGACCATCCTATGACTTCTGATAAATCGCCGCTGTGCGCCCCGTTTTTCACCGCCAAAACTGCTGACGCTCAGCAATGCGACGCTTGGCCCGACCAGACGCTGCTGGTGTCGCTAGAACAAGGCGGCATCGACTGGCCCAGCTCGTGCCGCAACGGCACTTGCCGCACCTGTATCGGCCAACTGCACAGCGGCAGCGTGCGCTACGACATCGACTGGCCCGGCCTGTCCGCCCAAGAGCATGCCCAAGGCTGCGTGCTGCCCTGCGTCGCCTACCCGCAAGAGGATGTGGTGCTGGAGAAGGTGGCGGGCTAAGGCTCTCAAGCCGCCGCCAGCAACTCCAGCACCCGCTCGGGCGGTCGGCACAGCAAAGCGCCGCGCGGTGTGACGACGATGGGGCGGTTCAGCAGCACCGGGTGCAGTAGCACGGCGTCGAGCAACTGCGCCTCGGTGCAGGCC
>JAGNUJ010000196.1 GCA_017987055.1 Giesbergeria sp. | reverse complement strand
CGCCCCACGGCGCGTGCGGCGCAAAGAGGCGCGCCCGGGCGAGTTGCTGGACGCGGCGCTGTCGTTGTTTGTCGAAAAGGGCTACGCAGCGACCAAGGTCGAGCAAGTGGCGGCGCGTGCCGGGGTGTCCAAAGGCACGCTGTTTTTGTATTTCCCCAGCAAAGAGGCGCTGTTCAAAGCCGTGGTGCGCACCGACATTAGCGCCCGTTTTGTCGCGTGGAACGAGGAGTTTGAGCACTTTCAGGGGACGACGACCGAGATGCTGCGCTACTGCTACAGCTCGTGGTGGGAGCACATTGGCAGCACGCGCGCCTCGGGCATCATCAAATTGATGCTGAGCGAGGCCAGCAATTTCCCCGAAATCACCCAGTTTTATCAGCAAGAAGTGACCGTGCCGGGGCAAGCGCTGGTGCGCCGGATATTGCAGCGCGGTGTTGATAGCGGCGAGTTTCGGCCGCTGGATTTGGATTACGCGGTGTATGCGGTGATTGCGCCGATGGTGTTTTTGACCTTCTGCAAGCATTCGCCCGGCGCGTGTTTACCAGCGCAGTGGGCGTTTTCGCCGCTGACTTATCTGGATGCGCAGCTCGATGTGCTGCTGCAAGGGCTGCGGTCGCAGTCGCATTCAGTTTCTTTCTAAATTTATGACGCATAAAAAACGCTGGGCCGCGTGGCTGATGGGTGCGCTGGTGCTGGCGCTGCTGATGGGATGGGCGCTGTGGGCGCGCCGTGCAGCGCAGCAAGCGCCGACGGTGGCGGCTGCGCCACTGGCGATGCAGATTGCGGCGGACGAAATCTGGCCGCTGCGCCGCTACAGCATGGTGCTGGGGGTGCCGGTGTCGGGCACGCTGCGGGCGGTGCATTCGGCCAGCATCAAAGCGCGGGTGGCGGGCGAGCTGCAAGGGCTGACGCTGCGCGAGGGCGACAGCGTGCGCGCCGGCCAAGAGGTGGCGCGTATCGAAGCGGTCGAAATGCAAGCGCGCCTGCGCCAAGCCCAGCAGCAGGCCGAAGCGGCGCGCGCGCAGGTCAACATCAGCCAGCGCCAGTACGACAACAACCGCGCGCTGGTGGCGCAGGGCTTTATTTCGCGCACTGCGCTGGACACGTCGCAAGCCAGTTTGAGCGCGGCGCAGTCGTCGTACCAAGCGGCCGTTGCCGGCGCCGATGTGGCGCGCAAATCATTGGCCGACACGGTGCTGCGCAGCCCTATCAGCGGCCACATCGCCCAGCGCTTGGCGCAAAACGGCGAGCGCGTCAGCGTGGATATGCGGATATTGGACGTGGTGGATTTGTCGCGCATGGAAGTCGAAGCGCTGCTGGCTCCCGCGGACTCGGTGCGGGTGCGCGTCGGCCAGACGGCGCAGTTGTACGTGGAAGGCAGCGCAGGCAGTGCGCCCATCACCGCCACGGTGGCACGCATTAGCCCCAGCGCCCAAGCGGGCAGCCGCGCGGTGCCGGTGTATTTGACGATGGACAACACCACCGACGCCCGTGCGCAGCACAGCGCTTTGCGCCAAGGTTTGTTTGTGCAGGGCACGCTGTCCACCGGCCAAGCCCAGTTGCTGGCCGTGCCGCTGGATGCGGTGCGCACCGACAAACCCGTGCCGTATGTGCAAATTGCCGACAACGGCCGCGTCGTCCACCATTCGGTGCAGATTGGCGCCCGTTCGCAGCAAGGCGAGCAGACGCTGGTTGCGATTGAGGGCGCTCAAGGCCGTGCTTTGGCCGAAGGCGCGCTGGTGTTGACTGGCCGCGTCGGCGCACTGCCCGAGGGCACAGCGCTGCGCCTGCCAGCCACCCCAGCCACCCCAGCTACCCCAGCGCAATAAGCGGCGATTCACTATGTGGTTTACCCGCGTCAGTCTTGGCAACCCGGTTTTTGCCACCATGGTGATGCTGGCCTTTGTGGTGCTGGGCGTGTTTTCGTACCAGCGGCTCAAGGTCGATCAGTTTCCGGAGATTGATTTTCCGGTGGTGGTGGTGGCGGCAGACTACCCCGGCGCTTCGCCTGAAATCATTGAGAGTGAGGTGACGAAAAAGCTCGAAGAGGCCGTCAACTCCATTGCTGGCATCAACGCGCTGACCTCGCGCAGCTTGGAAGGCAGCGCGCTGGTGATCATCGAGTTTCAGTTGCACATCGATGGGCGCAAAGCGGCCGAAGACGTGCGCGAGAAGGTTGCCGGCGTGCGCCCGCTGCTGCGCGACGAAGTCAAAGAGCCGCGTGTGTTGCGCTTTGACCCGGCCAGCCGCCCGGTGTGGTCGCTAGCGGTTTTTCCGGATCCCGCCGCCGATGCTGCTGCCAGCACGCCGCGCAGCGCCATCGAACTGAGCAACTGGGCCGAGCAGGTGTTGAAGAAACGCCTGCAAAACGTGCGCGGCGTCGGTGCGGTGAATTTGGTCGGCGCCACCCAGCGCGAAATCAACATTTACCTCAACCCGCTGGCGCTGGAGTCTTTTGGCATTACGCCCGAGCAAGTGGCCAACGCCGTGCGCGCCGAGAACCAAGACCTGCCGCTGGGCGCCATTCGCTCGCTGGCGCAAGAGCGCGTGGTGCAAATTGATGCGCGCATGCAGCGCCCCGAGGACTTTG
>JAGNUJ010000195.1 GCA_017987055.1 Giesbergeria sp. | reverse complement strand
ATGCTGCACCCGATTCCGGGCGGCGCCAACGCCAAGCCATTCACCACGCACCACAACGCGCTGGACCAAGAAATGTTCTTGCGCATTGCGCCCGAGCTGTATTTGAAGCGGTTGCTGGTCGGCGGTTTTGAGCGCGTGTTCGAGATCAACCGCAACTTCCGCAACGAAGGCATCTCGGTGCGCCACAACCCCGAGTTCACCATGATGGAGTTCTACGCGGCCTATTGGAACTACCGCGATCTGATGGACTTCACCGAAAAGCTGGTGCGCGACGCGGCTCTGCAGTCCAACGGCACGCTGCAACTGAGCTACCAAGGCCGCGACGTCGATTTGGGCCAGCCGTTTGCCCGCATGACCATTTGCGAAGCCATTGCTGCGCACACCGAAGCCGGCCCGCACGTCAACGACGCCGCGTGGCTGACCAACGCGCTGAAAAAGCTTGGCATGACCGAGGCCAAAAACAAGCTGGCTGGGCGCACGCTGGCCAGCCTGCAAGTGCTGTACTTTGAAGAAACCGTGGAAGAAAAGCTGTGGCAGCCGACCTTCATCATGGAGCACCCGACCGAAATCAGCCCGCTGGCGCGCGCCAACGACGAGCGCCCGGAAGTCACCGAGCGTTTTGAGCTGTACGTCACCGGGCGCGAGTTTGGCAACGGCTTTAGCGAGCTCAACGACGCCGAAGACCAAGCGGCGCGCTTTCACGCCCAAGTCACCGCCAAAGACAGCGGCGACGACGAAGCTATGTACTTTGACCACGACTTTGTGCGGGCGCTGGAATACGGCATGCCCCCAGCCGGCGGCTGCGGCATCGGCATTGACCGCTTGATGATGCTGCTGACCGACAGCGCCAGCATCCGCGACGTGATCTTGTTCCCCGCCCTGCGCCGCGAAGTCTGAACGCCCAAACCTTTGTGTCCCTGCCCCATGAACACCCAGCCCGCCTGCGCAGCGCCTGCCAACCCCTTCAAGGTGCTGGTGGTCGAGGATCAAAAAGCCGTGCGTGCGGTATTGGTGGCGCAGTTGCGCCACGCCGGCGTACCCCATGTGCTGGAGGCCAGCGACGGTGCGAGCGCGTTGGAGCTGTTTACCCAGCACCGACCCGACTTGGTGCTGCTAGATATCAAGCTGCCCGGCAAAGATGGCTACTGGGTAGCGCAGCAAATGCGCAGCGCTGAGCCGGGCGGCTGGACGCCCATTATCTTTTTGTCAGGCCTAGACAGCGACCTGAACGTCTGGCGTGGCATCGAAGCCGGCGGCGACGACTATCTGGTCAAACCGGTCAAACCGATTGTGCTAGTGGCCAAGCTACGCGCCATGCGCCGCTTGCTGGACATGCGCCGACGCCTAGTCAGCATGGCGCAAGAGCTGCATGTGGCCAACCAGCGCCTGAACGCTATGGTGGAGCTCGACTCCCTCACTGGCCTCATCAACCGGCGTGGCTTTGACCGCCTGCTGCACCGCGAAATTTTGGCCGCGCGGCGCGACCGCACGCCGCTGACGCTGATGCTGTGCGACCTTGACCATTTCAAGCGCTACAACGACGCGCTGGGCCACGTGAAGGGCGACAACTGCCTGCGCGAGATTGGCCGCCTGCTGCGCGAAGTCTGCGTGCGCCCGCGCGATGTGGCCACGCGCTACGGCGGCGAAGAATTTGCGCTGATCCTGCCCAACACGCCGCGCTCGGGGGCCATGACGTTTGCGCGTGCGCTGGGCAAGGTGCTGGAGGTGGGTGCCATCGCCCACCCCGACTCGCCGCTGGGCAGCTTGCTGACGCTCTCGGGCGGCATCACCACCTGCGTGCCCGATGCCAACACCAGCGCCGAGAGCCTGATCATGCGCGCCGATGAAGCCCTGTACGCTGCCAAAGCGCACGGACGCAACCGTTTTTTTAGTTTTGAGATGCAGTTGGACACCCTCGAACAGCGCCCGCACCACTGACGACACTGACAACTTGGCATGAAGCGCATCCAAAAGTTTTACATCCCCGAATGGGCGCAAGACTGGCTCGACATCATCATTCCGGGGCTGCAAATTTTGCTGATCTTGGTGGTGGCGATGCTGCTGCAGTACCTGCTGCGCCGGCTGATCAAGCGCGTGGGCAACCACTACGCACTGCCGCGCGAGTTGATGGTGCCGCTCAACGGCCTGCTGCGCTGGACGATTTTGGCCAGCGCGCTGCTACTGATATTGGAGCGGCTGGGCGTCTCGGCCACGGTGCTGTGGACGGCGTTTACCGGCTTTGCCACGGTGGGCGCGGTGGCGTTTTTTGCTGCGTGGAGCGTGCTATCGAATCTGTTTTGCGCGCTGCTGATTTACACCGTCGGGCCATTTCGCGTCGGCGACACGATTGAGCTGCTCGACACCGCAGAAAAACCCGGCGCGCGCGGGCGCGTCATCGACATTAACTTGCTGTACACGACGCTAGAGGACAGCACCGTCAACGCCGCCGGATCGCTGCTACAAATTCCCAATGCGCTGATTTTTCAGCGCGTGGTGCGCCGCTGGAAGTTTGGCCAAGAAGTGCCGGTATTGGCAGCAGCGCCAGCCCCCACAGCAGAGGCTGGGCTGGGCACAGCCCAAGCTACATCGACAT
>JAGNUJ010000194.1 GCA_017987055.1 Giesbergeria sp. | reverse complement strand
GCGCGTGGGCGCGATGGCCGCATGGTTCACCTGCCGGTGCAGCGCAACCTGCACCGCGATGGCATTCTGGCCGTCACCGAGGTTTATGCATCAAATCTGCCTCTAGCGCTTATGCAGCAAGCGGTTGCAGCTGCGAAATCAATAGCACATGGGCTGGACTATGTCGGCGTGCTGTGCGTCGAATTCTTTGTGCTGGAAGATGGCAGTTTGGTGGTCAACGAAATCGCCCCGCGCCCGCACAACAGCGGCCACTACAGCCAAAACGCCTGCGACATCTCGCAGTTTGAGCTGCAAGTGCGCACGCTGGCCGGCCTGCCACTGGTGCAGCCGCGCCAACACAGCGCCGCCGTGATGCTCAATTTGCTGGGCGATTTGTGGTTTACGCAAAGCGATACAGCGCAAACCCCGCCGTGGGACGCGGTGCTGGCGCTGCCCGGTGCGCACCTGCACTTGTATGGCAAGCAAGAAGCCAAGCGCGGCCGCAAGATGGGCCACCTGAACCTCACGGCGGCCACGCCCGAAGCGGCCCGCGCCACCGCGCTGCAAGCGGCTGCGCTGCTTGGCCTGCCGTCGTTTTGAAAGCTGCCCGATGATTTTGGACGGCCACTTGCCCGCCTCCATCGCCGCTGCCGCGCAGGCTTTGCGCAGCGGCGCGCTGCTAGGACTGCCGACGGAAACGGTCTACGGCTTGGCGGCTGACGCCAGCAGCGACGCCGCCGTGGCAAAAATCTTTGCCGCCAAAGGCCGGCCCAGCGACCACCCGCTGATCGTGCATGTGGCCGATGCCAGCGGCATTGCCCATTTCGCCAGCGCGGTGCCAGCATTTGCCCAAGCGCTGGTCGATGCCTTCTGGCCGGGGCCGCTGACGCTGATACTGCCGCGCCGCGCCGGTGTCGCCAGCGCCGCCACCGGCGCTCAGGGCAGCGTCGGCCTGCGCTGCCCGGCGCACCCGGTGGCGCTGGCGGTGCTGCGCGCTTGCGCGGCTGAGGGCGTGTGGGGCGTGGCCGCGCCCAGCGCCAACCGCTTTGGCCGTGTCAGCCCAACCACGGCGGCGCATGTGCAGTCGGAGTTTGGTGACGACTTGCTGGTGCTGGACGGCGGCGCTTGCAGCGTCGGCATCGAATCGACCATCGTCGATTGCACGCGCGGTGCGGCGGTGCTGCTGCGCCCTGGTGCCATCACGCGCGCGCAGATTGAGGCGGCGTGCGGCCAGCGTTTGCTCTCCAAAGAAGAGCTAGAAGCGCATACTCCACGGGCATCAGGCACGCTTTTGGCCCACTATGCGCCCAGCGCACCGGTACGGTTGATGGATGCAGCGGCGCTGCAAGCGGCTTGGGATGCACGCAGCGCTGATGCGCCAGCGCTGGCAATTTATGCGCGCGCGCCACTGCAGCACGGCACAGCACCTGCCACGCTGCACGCCATGCCCGCCAGTGCCAAAGCCACCGCCGCCGAGCTGTTTGCACAACTGCGCCAATTTGACGAGCAAGGCGCATACGAAATTTGGATTGAAACGCCGCCAGGCACCCCCGACTGGGAAGGTGTGCGCGACCGGCTACAGCGCGCAGCAGCGGCAACGCTCACAACAAGCAGCGCTAGTTAAACTAAGCACCCACATTCTGGAGAAGAAACACATGGCAGTTCATTGGTTGCGCCGCAGCGTCTTGGCGGCAGCGGGGGTATCGGCGGCACTGCTGCTGGCGGGGTGCGGTTCCAGCACCATCGAATCGGCCCTCAAGCCCGAGCGCTTTATTGCGTTTGGCGATGGCTTTAGCGATGTCGGCCAAATCCGTGGTGCGCGCTACACCATCAACGACGGCTCGGTCAACAACTGGACGCAAGAGCTGGCCAGCATCTACAACTTGGCGCTGACGCCAGCCTCCGCTGGCGGCACCAGCTACGCCCAAGGCAATGCACGCGTCACAGCGCAGCCCGACGCTGCTGGCAATGCCAACACGCCAACGGTGGCGCAGCAGATTGATAAATTTCTGTCCACTGGCAGCTTTAAAGAGTCTGACGTGGTGGTAATAGGCGCGGGTGCCAGCGACATCGTGGCCCACATGGCCGCCGTCACTGCGGGCACGCAAACGCCTGAGCAACTACTGGCGAACGCGCAGCAAGCTGGACGCGATTTGGGCGCACAGGTAATCCGCACGATTGCGGCTGGTGCCAAATATGTGGTGGTGGCCGGCACCTACAACCTCGGTCGCTCGCCTTGGGCCAAAGCCATCGATAAAGAAAGCCTGCTCGAGCAAGCCAGCAGCAAATTCAACGAAGCCTTTTTGGTCAGCGTCGTCGATCAGGGCAACAAAGTGCTGTACATCGACGCGGCCTACTACTTCAACTTGGTCACCGCATCGCCCAGCAGCTACTCGTTTGACAACGCCAACGCCAGCAAGCCGGTGTGTACCGCTATCGATGCCGGCCCCGGCATTGGCATTGGTGCGGGTCAACTGAACTCGGCGCTGTGTACCCCCAGCACGCTGCTGGCGGGCGCTGACAGCAGCAAATATATTTTTGCGGATGCGCTGTATTTCACCCCCACGGCGCAGCGCTTGTTTGGCGTTTACGCTTACGACCGCTTGCACGCGCGCTGGTAA
>JAGNUJ010000009.1 GCA_017987055.1 Giesbergeria sp. | reverse complement strand
GCGCGCTGACCGACGCCTTTAACGTCGCCTTTCGCATCCCCAATTTGTTTCGCCGCCTGTTTGCCGAAGGGGCGTTTAGCCAAGCCTTTGTGCCGGTGCTGGCCGCCGCCAAAGCGCAGCACGGCGAGGACGCCACGCGCGAGCTGATCCACCACGTCGCCACGGTGCTGGCGTGGGCGCTGTTGGTGACTTGCGCGCTTGGTGTGCTGGGCGCGCCGCTGCTGGTGTGGCTGCTAGCGAGCGGCCTGCGCCAAAGCCCCGAGAGTTTTGATGCCGCCGTGGTCATGACGCGTTGGATGTTTCCCTACATCGGCTTTATGTCGATGGTGGCGCTGTCGGCGGGCATTCTGAACACGTGGAAGCGCTTTGCCGTGCCCGCCGCCACGCCGGTGCTGCTGAACTTTTGCATGATTGGCGCGGCGTGGTGGGGCGCGCCTTTTTTAGCGGCGCGCGGCATTGAGCCGATTTATGCGATGGCCGGCGGCGTGGTGCTGGGCGGCGTGCTGCAACTGGGTGTGCAAGGTCCTGCGCTGTGGCGCATGGGCTTGCTGCCGCGCATTGGCATGAGCGTCGCTGCCATCCGCGCCGCGTGGGCTGACGCCGGTGTGCGCCGCATTTTGCGGCTGATGGCACCGGCGCTGCTGGGCGTGGGCGTGGCGCAAATCTCGCTGATGATTAACACGCAAATCGCCTCGTACCTGGCACCGGGCAGCGTCACGTGGTTGTTTTATGCCGACCGGCTGATGGAGTTTCCGACGGCGCTTTTGGGCGTGGCGCTGGGCGTGGTGCTGACGCCCGCGCTGGCCAGCGCACGCGCGGCGGGCGATGCGCAAAAATATTCCGCCATGCTCGACTGGGGCTTGCGCATCGTGGTGCTGCTGGCCGTTCCCTGCGCTATTGGCCTGCTCACTTTTGCCGAGCCGCTGGTGGCCACGCTGTTCCACTACGGCGCTTTGAAAGACCGTGATGTCGGCCAAATTGCGCTGGCGCTGTCGGGCTATGGCGCGGGATTGCTGGGCTTGGTCGCGATCAAAGTGCTGGCACCGGGCTACTACGCCAGCCAAGACATCCGCACCCCGGTGAAGATTGCCGTGGTGGTGCTGGTGATTACGCAATTGTTCAACCTGCTGCTGGTGCCGCGCATGGCGCACGCTGGGCTGGCGCTGTCGATTGGGCTGGGCGCGTTGGTCAACGCGGCGTGGTTGATGGGCGGTTTGATGCGGCGCGGCAGCTACCAACCCCAGCCGGGCTGGTTGCGCTATGGCCTGCAAGTGCTGGCCGCTGGCGCGCTGCTGGCGGCGTTTTTGGTCTGGGGCGCGCAGCATTTTGATTGGGTGGCTTTGCGCGCGCACCGCCTGCAGCGCGTCGGCTTGCTGGCCGCCTTGCTGTGCTTTGCGGCGCTGCTGTACTTTGCGGCGCTGCGGCTGGCGGGGCTGCGGCTGCGCAGCATTCTCAAGCCGCGCAAAGGGCTTGAGGGCGCGTGACTTGACGGCGGGCGGTGCGCCCCGTACAACCGGCGCTTATGTTGCCAAGCTACGCCGCCCCCACCCCACTGGAATACTTTGCCGCTTTGGTGCAAAGCGACGACGAATTTCCGCTGTTTGAAGCCGCCGCCAGCATTGCCCAAGACGAGTCGCCCGACTTGGACTTGCAGCAACTGCAAAGCGACATGGATTTGCTGCAAGCGCGCCTGCGCCGCCGTTTGGGGCGCAACCTGCGCGAGATGCCCGAGCTGGAGCGCTTGTACGCGCTGAACCAATTCTTTTTTAGCGACTTGGGCTTTGCTGGCAACGTCAACAACTATTACGACCCCGACAACAGCTACCTGAGCGAGGTGCTGCGCACGCGCCGGGGCATCCCGCTCACGCTGGGGCTGCTGTGGATGGAGCTGGCGCAGCACATCGGTCTGAAGGTGCGCGGCGTGGCGTTTCCGGGGCACTTTTTGGTCAAAGTGCTGCTGCCACCGGGGCAGGTGCTGATGGATCCGTTTACGGGCCAATCACTGTCGCGCGAAGAGCTGTCCGAGCGGCTAGAGCCGTATCAGCGCGAGATGGATTTGAGCGAGGAAGATGTGCCGCTGGTGCTGTACCTGCAAGCGGCCACGCCGCGCGAAATCATCGCCCGCCTGCTGCGCAATCTGAAAGAAATCTACCAATCGCAGGCCGACGCGCCACGCCTGCTGGCGGTGCAAAACCGCTTGGTGGTGTTGCTGCCGCAGGTGTGGAGCGAGCTGCGCGATCGGGGTTTGGCCCACATGGCCTGCGGTCACACCGAGCAGGCGCTGGCCGATTTGGAGCTGTATCTGGCGCACGCCGATCCGCAAAGCAGGGATGGCTTGCAGGCGCAAATCAGCACGCTGCGCAGTGCGTTGGACAGCTAATCGGCGCTGATTGCCAGAAAAATAGCAGTCAAAAGTGCCTCTAGCCCAATAATTACGTGCGCTAGCAGCTATTAATTTGAGAGTAAATTGGCGCTGCGCCGGCCTTACACCAGCCGCGCAGCGAACAGCTCTTTCTTCAGGTACGCATAAAACAGCGGCGCGGCGACCAAGCCGGCGGCACCAAAAATAGCTTCCGCCACAAACATCACCGACAGCAGCTCCCACACGCCCATGTGCGTGCGCTGGCCGACCACTTTGGCGTTGATGACGTATTCGGCCTTGTGGATCAGCACCAAAAAGCCCAAACACGCCGCCGCCGCCGTCGGCGAGACCGACAGCCCAACGATGGTAATCACCACGTTGCAGACCAAATTGCCCACGATAGGAATCAGCCCGGCGACAAAGGTCAGCGTGATCAGCGCCGGGGTGTAGGGCAGGTGCAAATCGGTCAGCGGCAGCACGCCCAGCAGAAAAATCGCCGTGAAAACAGTGTTGAAGGTAGCAATCCAAAACTGCGCAGCCACAATTTGGCTGAAGGCCTCACCAAAGCGCGAGATGCGCAAATGCAGCTGCTGGGCCAGTGGCCGCTGCGTGCCGGCCACGGGGCGCACCGCCGCTAACGCGCCAATCAGCAGGCCGACATAGGCGTGCAGCACGCCGCCCAGCCAGGCGCGCCCCGCCAGCGCCAGTGCGCCGGCCTTGGCACCCAAATAATTGGCGATGGTGCGTTGGATTTCGACCGCGCCCTCGGGCAGCAGCACCGCCATGTCGGGTGGCAGCTTCAGGCGAAACTCCAGCACCGTGCGCGCCAAGTAGTTGAGCAGTTCGCGGTATTGCTGGGGCGCCTCGCTCAGGTAGCCGCGCGAGTGCGATAGCCCTACTAGCAACAGCGTCAGCGGTGCCACTACCACCACACTGGCCGCCATGATTTGCGTCCAGCGCGGCAGCGGCGCACTAGAGTGGCTATCGCGCGGAATTTGCGCTAGTTGGTGCGCCAGCCAGCGCGTCAGGGCAAAACCCAAGCACGCAAACAGCAGCCCCGGCAACAGGCCTTGCCATAGCAGCAGCAGCAAGGCCGTTGCCATTAACACGTAGCTGCTGATACGCACGCCTTTGGAGGCCAGCGGCCGCAGCGGTGCCAATGACTCTGCATAGGATGTAGCGCCGACCTGTGTCACTGCGTGGTACAGGGTGACAGAGCTTGGCTGCTGGGGTGCGGGCGGCTCAGACGCGGCGGGGGGAACTGTTGACATAGCGCGTGGCGCGGTGTCCCTGGTGACTGGGGGTTTTTTAGTTCAGCTCGACCGCTGCGCCCGTGCCCAGCGGTGCCACGGCACCGATGGTGAACACCTGCTCGCCCGCAGCGCGCAGCGTGGCGGCGGTGGCTTCGGCGTTGGCCGCGTCAACGATGACCACCATGCCAATGCCGTTGTTAAACGTGCGGTTCATCTCGGTGTCGTCAATGGCGGCGGTGCGCTGCAGCCAGGCAAACAGCTCGGTTTGCGGCCAGCTGCCTTTGACCAAGTGCGCCGCCGTGCCTTCGGGCAGCACGCGCGGGATGTTCTCCAGCAAACCGCCGCCGGTGATGTGCGCCAGCGCTTTGATCGGGTGGGCGGCCAGTGCGGCCAGCACGTTTTTCACGTACAGGCGCGTCGGCGGCATCACCGCTTGCTTGAACGGCTGGCCGTCCAGTGTCTCGGGCACAGCGTTGGCGGCTTCGGCGCGCTCGATGCATTTGCGCACCAAGCTAAAGCCGTTGGAATGCACGCCGCTGCTGGCCAAGCCCAGCACCACGTCACCGACTTTGACGTTCTGGCTGGAGAGGATTTTTGATTTTTCGACCGCACCAACGGCAAAGCCGGCCAAGTCGTATTCGCCCGCGGGGTACATGCCCGGCATCTCGGCGGTTTCGCCGCCAATCAGCGCGCAGCCCGACAGCTCGCAGCCGGTGGCGATGCCGCCGACCACGGCCGCAGCGGTGTCGATGTCGAGCTTGCCGCAGGCAAAGTAGTCGAGAAAGAACAACGGCTCGGCGCCTTGCACCAGCACGTCGTTGACGCTCATGGCGACCAAGTCGATGCCGACGGTGTCGTGCATGTTCCATTCAAAGGCCAGCTTGAGCTTGGTGCCCACGCCGTCGGTGCCCGAGACCAGCACCGGTTCTTTATAGCGCTTGGGCACTTCAAACAGCGCGCCAAAGCCGCCAATGCCGGCCAGCACGCCGTCCCGCATGGTCTTTTTGGCCAGTGGTTTGATGCGCTCAATCAGCGCGTCGCCGGCGTCGATATCAACGCCTGCGTCTTTATAAGACAGGGGAGTGGAGGAAGGGGTAGAGGAGCTCATGACAGGTACGGCGCGGACTAGCGCGCTGGCAGACTAAAATTTGCGCAGATTCTACGGGTTGCGCGCGCTGCGCAATCTGGCACTGTCCTTATCCACACACATCTTTACTGCCCCTTGCCCACCATTGCCATGCCACGTTTTGCTCCCCTATCTTGCATTTGCGTGCAGCGCACGCGGGGGGTGCAGCCATGAAGCAGCTTGCGCTGGACATTGGCTTGGCTCCAGTGCCGACCCTGGAAGGGTTTTTCCCCGGCCCCAACGCCGCGCCGCTGCAACACCTCAAGCAGGCCTTGATTGACACCAGCGCCCGCGCGCCGGTGCCGACCTATTTGTGGGGCGAAGCTGGCAGCGGCAAAACCCATTTGCTGCAAGCTGTGCGCGAGGCGCTGCGCGAGCAGGGTGCCAGCGTCGGTTGGCGCGATGCCAAAAGCAAATATGCCCCGCCGTTTGACGAAAACTGGGCTGGCGTGCTGCTGGACGATGTCCACCTGTACACGCAGGCGCAGCAAAACGTCGCCTTCAACTGGTTTATCAACGCCATGAGCCCGGCCAACGGCGTGCCGCGCTGGGTGATCTCGACCGGTGGCGTGCCACCGGCCGATTTGCCGCTGCGCGAAGACCTGTGCAGCCGCCTCGGCTGGGGACACGTCTTTCACCTGCAAATGCCCGGCGAGGCCGAACTGCGCACCGTGCTGCGCCAACAAGCCAGCGCGCGCGGCTTGGTGCTGGGCGACGACGTGACCGACTACATGCTCAAGCGCTTTGCGCGGGACTTGGGCAGCCTGATGGCGCTGCTGGAGCGCCTTGACCGCCACGCCCTGCGCACCCAGCGCGCGCTGACCATTCCGCTGCTCAAAGACATGCTCGACTCCGAGTGATGCGCCCGGCAGCAGCCACCTTTTTTACGATCGTTTTTTCGCATGACCACAGACACACAGGCGCAGCGCCCTCGTTTGACGCTGTTTGACCTCGACCACACTTTGCTGCCGATTGATTCGGACTACGAGTGGGGCGAATTCACCACCCGCATCGGCTGGAACGACCCGGTCGAATTTAGCCGCCGCAACGCCGAATTTTTTGCCGACTACCAATCCGGCACCTTGGACGTCCACGACTACGTGCGCTTTGCCATCGACGCGGTGCGCCAGCGCGGCGAGCAAGCCGCCACCGCCGCCCACGCGCAATTCATGCGCGAAGTGGTGCAGCCGGCGATTCGCCCCCAAGCGCTGGCGCTGCTGCGCCAGCACCAAGACGCCGGCGACAGCGTGCTCATCATCACCGCCACCAACGAATTTGTGACCACGCCAATTGCCAAGGCGCTGGGCGTGCCCGAGCTGCTCGCTGTGCAGCTAGAGCGCGGTGCCGACGGCTGGTTTACCGGCGCGATTGATGGCACGCCCTCGATGCGCGGCGGCAAAGTCACGCGCATCGAGGCGTGGCTGGCGGCGCGCGGCTGGGACTGGAGCAGCGTTGAGAGCACCTTCTACAGCGACTCGATGAACGACCTGCCGTTGCTCGAAAAAGTCCACCATCCCGTGGCGACCAACCCTGACGAGCGCCTGCGCGCTCTGGCCGCAGAGCGCGGCTGGCGCATCTTGGACTTGTTCAACACCGAACCATGATTAAAAAATTCATCGACAAATTGCTCTCCAAAGCCAACACGGTCGGCCGCCGCTCACCCGTCGTCGTCGCACCGGCCTACCCGTTTGGCCAACGCCAAGAAATACCCGCTTGCGTCCACGGCATTGACCCGCGCCGCGTCGATGCGCGCGCGGTGGATGTGGTGGCGGTGCTGAAAGATGCTGGCTTTGAGGCTTACATCGTCGGCGGCGCGGTGCGCGATTTGCTACTGGGTTTGCGCCCGAAAGATTTCGACGTCGCCACCGATGCCACGCCCGAAGAAGTTAAAAGCCTGTTCCGGCGCGCCTTCATCATTGGCAAACGCTTTCGCATCGTCCATGTCGTCAGCGGGCGCGGGCGCGAAAACGAGGTGATCGAGGTCTCGACCTTCCGCGCGCAAGTCGATAACGTCGCCGCCGAGCAAGTCGCCGGCAACGAGAAAACCAGCCGCAACGCGCTGGCCGGCATGACGCACGCCGTCGGCTCGAGTGGCCGCGTGCTGCGCGACAACGTCTGGGGGCCGCAGGACGAAGACGCAACGCGGCGCGACTTCACGCTCAACGCCATGTACTACGACCCTGAGACAGAAATCTTGGTCGATTACCACCACGGCATGGACGACGCGCGCAAGAAAACGCTGCGCATGATTGGCGACCCGGTGCAGCGCTACCGCGAAGACCCGGTGCGCATCATCCGCGCCGTGCGTTTTGCCGCCAAGCTCAGTGGCCTGGGCTTTACGCTCGAGCCCGGCACCGCCGCGCCATTGATTGCCTCGCAGCGCCTGCTGGCCGACGTGCCGCAAAGCCGCCTGTTTGACGAGATGCTCAAGCTGTTGCAAACCGGCCACGCCATTGCCACCATCGAGCAGTTGAAAAAGCTGGGGCTGGCGCGCGGCATTTACCCGCTGCTGGACGTGGTGGTCGAGCGCGCCGACAGCGACTTTGTCCGCGCTGCACTGACCGACACCGACCGGCGCGTCGGCCAAGGCAAGCCCGTCGCCCCGAGCTTTTTGCTGGCCTGCGTGCTGTGGCACGACGTCAAAGCCGGCTGGGACAAGCGCATGGCCGCGGGCGAGCATTCGCTGCAAGCGCTGCAAGAGTCGATTGACGAGGTGTTTGAGCGGCGCATTGGCGACGTCTCCGGCCGGGGCAAGCTGGCCGCCGATATGCGCGAGATTTGGGTGATGCAGCCGCGCTTTGAAAAGCGCTCGGGCCGCGTGCCCGAGAGCATGGTGGCGCAACTGCGCTTTCGCGCGGGCTTTGACTTTTTGTGGCTGCGCGCCGACGTCGGCGAAGTGGACGAAGCGCTGGCCAGCTGGTGGCAAGAGTATTACGACGCCGACCAAGGCCGCCGCCACGATCTGATGGAGCAAGCGCGCGAGGAGCAAAAAGCGCTGACCCGCGCCAAGCAAGCCGTAGTGCGCCGCGTCCCGCGCACTGAGCCAGCCGCTGGCGGCGATGTACAACCCGCTGCAGCGTCTGCCCCCGAAGCCAGCGGCGGCAACGGCGACAGTGGTGCCGTCAAAAAACGCCGTCGCCGCCGCCGCAAACCCGGCGCGGGCGAAAGTGGTGCTAGCGGCGCTAGCGGCGGCGCTGGTGAGTAATCCACCCAGCACCGTGTGGATTGGCCTAGGTGCCAACTTGGGCGAGCGCGCTGATACGCTGCGCTTGGCCATCGGTGCCATCGACGCCATCAGCGAAACGCGCGTGCAGCGGGTCTCGTCGCTGTACCGCAGCACGCCGGTCGATGCGGGCGGCCCCGATTACCTCAACGCCGTCGCTGAACTGAGCACCACGCTGGCGCCGCAAGCGCTGCTCCAAGCGCTGCAAGCCATCGAGCTGGCCGCCGGCCGCCAGCGCCCCTACCGCAACGCGCCGCGCACGCTGGATTTGGATATCGTCGATTGGGCGGATGCAACGATAGACACTGCGACGCTTACCGTGCCGCACCCGCGCCTGTGGCAGCGCGCCTTCGTGCTGCGGCCGCTGGCCGAGTTGGTGCCGCAGCGCGTGCCCGCCAGCGCCCTGCAAGCCGTGCAAACCCAAGCGATTGAGCGCTACGCCGCGCCCGGCTGGCAAATTTAAATGATAGCTGCTAGCGCACGTGCTTAAAGCGATTGAGTACTAAAACTAGCTGAAAGCGTTTAGATATGTGCGCTAGTAGCTATGGTTTTTAATTTGCTGGCAGCGTGTGTTTATCAGCCTCTGAGGTGAAGGCATCGGCAAAAAACTCTTCCGCTGGCAGGCTGCGCTGGCCGATATACGCCGCGCGCGCTGCATCGACCACGATGGGTGCGCCGCAGGCATAGACCTGGTGACCCGACAGATCGGCAAAATCGTCCAGCACCGCTTGGTGGACCAAGCCGGTGCGCCCGCTCCAGCCGTCCTCGGCCAGCGCGTTGGAGATGACGGGCACATAGGTCAACTGCGGCATCTCAGCCAAGCGCTGCTGCAGCCAGTCTGCAAAATACAAATCCCGTGGCCGCCGGCCGCCCCAATACAGCGTCACCGGGCGCTGGATTTGCTTGTGTTGCAGGTGCTCTAGCAGCGCCTTCACCGGCGCAAAGCCGGTGCCTGAGGCCAACAAAATAATCGGCTTATCGGATTCCTCGCGCAAAAAGAAGCTGCCAAACGGGCCTTCAATGCGCAGAATTTCTTTCTCTTTCAACGCACTGAACACGTGGTCGGTGAACTGGCCGCCGGGCATGTGGCGAATGTGCAGCTCCAACTGCGGCGCTTGGGCCTGCGTGTGCGGTGCATTCGCCATCGAGTAGGCGCGGCGCACGCCGCCGGGCAGCAAAAATTCGACGTACTGGCCGGCGTGGTAGCGGAAGGTGTCGGTGGCGGGCAGTTGCAGGCGCAGCAGCATCACATCGGGCGATTTTTTCTCTAACCCTGCCACGCGCACCGGCATTTTGCGCACCGGGTAGCTGGCCTCGTCGGTGACTTGGCGCGCCTGCAGCCGCACGTCGCTGTGCGCCGTGGCGCAGCAGGTCAGGATGAAACCGTCGGCCTCTTCTTGCGCGCTCAGCGCTTTGTCTTGGTGCGCGCCGTGCGCCACCGTGCCGCTGAGTTTTTTGCACTTGCACGAGCCGCAAGCGCCATCCTTGCAGCCATACGGCAGACCGACGCCGGCGCGAATCGCTGCTGCCAAGAGCGTCTCGCCCGACACGGCGGCAAAGCTGCGGCCGCTGGGCTCGACGGTGATGTGAAACGGGGACGAAAGCGGCGCGGAAGCGGTCATCTGGGTGGGTATCCTTAAACAATCAATCACTTGTTATGAAGCGGGGACAATTTTGCCTTCACCTTTGACGCGGCGCTCACAGCGCCCTTGGAATGCTTTGGGTGCCTTGCCAGCGCGCTTTCGCCGCCAGCGTTTGTTGATTGTTGGCTGCGGCGATGTCGGCGTGCGCGTGGCGCGGCAACTGGACCTCGGCGCGGGTGCGCAGCGTGTGCGCGTGCTGGCGCTGACCTCCTCGCCTGAGCGCATCCCTGCGCTGCGCGCGTTGGGCGTGGCGCCGCTGCTGGGCAATTTGGACGCGCCGGCCACGCTGCGCCGTTTGGCCGGCTTGGCCACCCGCGTGCTGCACTTGGCACCGCCACCGGGCGCTTTTGCTGGCGGCGGCGCGCGTGATGCGCGCACGCGGGCGCTGCTGCGCGCGCTGCGCCGGGGGCGTTTGCCGGCGGCGTTGGTCTATGGCTCGACCAGTGGGGTCTATGGCGACTGCGGTGGCGCACGCATCGACGAAACCCGCGCCACCGCCCCCAGTACCGCGCGCGCCCAGCGCCGGGTCGACGCCGAGCGCAGCGTACGCCAGATTGGCCTATCTCAGCGCGGTGGTGTGCGCGCCAGCATCCTGCGCATCCCCGGCATCTACGCACCCGACCGCGAAGGCGGCACCCCCGAAGGCCGCCTGCGTCGAGGCACGCCGGTGCTGGCTGCGCCGGATGATGTCTTTACCAACCACATCCACGCCGATGATTTGGCGCGCGCTTGTATTGCGGCGCTGTGGCGCGGCGCAGCCCAGCGCATTTACCACGCCAGCGACGATTCAGAGCTGAAGATGGGCGACTACATGGACTTGGCTGCCGACCTGTACGGATTGGCGCGCCCGCCGCGCGTGCCACGCAGCAGCGCTCAAGAGCACCTGCCGCCGTCGCTGCTGAGTTTTATGGGCGAATCGCGCCGGCTGGACAACACCCGCCTGCACCGCGAACTGCGCGTGCGGCTGCGCTACCCGACGGTGCGTGAGGGCTTGGTGGCAGGATCAGAGCGGTAGCGGCGACTTTTTTTATCGCTTTGAACCCTCGTCAACGCAACTGAACACCAGTGGCTTGCAAAGTCCGCGCCGCGCCCGCGCCCATCGCTGCGCCAAAACGTTTGGCCAAGCGCTCGGCAACATTTTCGCGGCGGGTGTAATCGATAATTTCTTCGGCCTGCACCACTTCGCGGGCCACAAAATCAAGGCTGCCCAACTTGTCAACCAATCCCAAGTCAATGGCCTGCTGACCCGTCCAGAACAGGCCGCTGAAAATCTCAGGGCTGTCTTGCAAACGATCACCACGTCCGGCCTTAACCACGGTAATGAATTGCTGGTGAATCTGATCGAGCATGGCTTGGGCATATTGCAGTTGCTGCTCAGTTTGCGGGCTGAAGGGGTCAAGAAAACCTTTGTTTTCACCCGCAGTGATCAAGCGGCGCTCTACACCGAGCTTTTCCATGGTGCCGGTAAAGCCAAAGCCGTCCATCAGCACGCCAATGCTGCCAACGATGCTGGCTTTGTCGACATAAATCTCATCCGCCGCCGAGGCAATGTAGTAAGCCGCCGAGGCGCAGGTTTCCTCGACCACGGCGTACAACGGCTTGCCGTGTTTGGCTTTGAGGCGGACGATCTCGTCGTTGATGATGCCGGCCTGCACCGGACTGCCGCCGGGCGAGTTGACCAGCAGCACCACCGCTTTGGAGCCTTCATCCTCAAACGCGCTGCGCAGCGAGGCAATCACATATTCGGCGCTGGCTTCAGCGCCCGAGGCGATTTCGCCTTTGATATCGACCACCGCCGTGTGCGGGCCGCTTTTGCTGGTGGTGGTCATTTCGCGCGTCAGACCAAACCAAAGCATAAAAATAATGAACCCCAGCCACGCCAAGCGCGTAAAGGTGCGCCAGCGGCGGGCGGCGCGCTGCTCGGCCAAGCTGGCAAAAGCCAGTTTCTCGAGCACGCTGCGCTCCCAGCCGGACGTATCTTCTGTTTTTTTTGCTCCTGAAACAGTAGCTGCTTGCGCCCATATATCTTGGGCTGGAGGCGGTTTTTGCTCAGATCCACTGGAGGGAAACTGGTTCGGCTGGGTCATTTAACAATTCGACAGGTTAAGGAGTGTGCGCAGTATGCCAGTGCGCCCCAGCCTTGCCTTGGTCTTGAGCTTTTCAGGCTTCGCGCGCCAGCCAAGCGTGCAATTGGGCCACCGAGTGCGCAATCACCAGCGGCTGCAAGCCCGTCAAGCTCTCCACCGGGTGCGCGCCGTAACTGACGGCCACGCTGGGGCAGCCGGCGTTCAGCGCCATTTGCAGGTCGTGCGTGGTGTCGCCAATCATCAGCAGGCGCTCGGGCGCCACATCCAATTCAGCCATCAGCTCTTGCAGCATCAGCGGATGCGGTTTACCTGCCGTCTCGTCCGCCGTGCGCGAGCTGTCAAACACCCCGCGCAATGCGGCGCTTTGCAACGCTTCGTTCAGGCCGCGCCGACTTTTGCCGGTGGCTACGGCCAGCAAATGGCCGCGTGCGCGCAAATCGTCCAATAACGGCAGCACGCCGTTGAACAGGCTGACCTCGCCCTGCAGGCGCAGGTAGTGGTAGCGGTAGCGGTGATTGAGCTCGGGGTATTTTTCGGGCGGCACATCGGGCGCGGCATGTGCCAGCGCTTGGGTCAGCGCCATGCCAATCACATAGGCCGCAGCCTCGTCACTTGGCACTGCGCCGCCAACGTCGCTGACCGCCGCCTGAATGCAGCGCACGATGATTTGCGTCGAATCGAACAGCGTGCCGTCCCAGTCAAACGCAATCAGGTCAAAACGGCGGTGACGGGAAGAAGTCATACCAACCCCCGTCATTCAGCCGCTGCCAAAAAATCAGTCAGCTCAGGCGGCATTTCGGCAAACAGCTCGGTGCGGCGGCTGGTGGTCGGGTGGGCAAACTGCAAGCGCCACGCGTGCAAAAACATGCGTTTGAAGCCGATTTTTTGCAGCCGCTTGTTCAGCTCAAAGTCGCCGTATTTGTCGTCACCGGCAATCGGGTGAGCGTTGCTGGACAGGTGGACGCGGATTTGGTGCGTGCGGCCGGTTTTGATGGTGACTTCTAACAAACTCATCGCCGGCAGGCCTTGCAGCGGACGCGGCGGCAACACGCTGCGCACTTTGACCAAGGTGATGGCGCGCATCCCCTCCGGATCGTCTACGGTGGTGACGCGCACGCGCCGCTCGCCATCGGCTTGCAGGTATTTGTGCAGCGGCGTGTCGATGACTTTGAGCTTGGCCGGCCACGTGCCGCTGACCAGTGCCAGATAAGTCTTGCCAGTTTCGCGCTCGCGGAACTGGTCTTGCAGCCGCGTCAGCGCCAAGCGCTTTTTGGCGACCAGCAACAAACCCGAGGTATCGCGGTCGAGGCGGTGCACCAGCTCCAAAAACTTGGCTTGCGGCCGCGCTTGGCGCAATTGCTCGATGACGCCAAAGCTGACACCGCTGCCGCCGTGCACCGCCACGCCGGCGGGCTTGTCGATGGCGATCAAAAAATCGTCCTCCAGCAGCAGCGGAAATTCGCGCGCTGGCGCCGGGCGCTCGGCTTTTTCGGCGACTTTTTCGGAGATGCGCACCGGCGGCAGGCGAATCAGATCGCCGGTTTGCACACGGGTGTCGGCGTTGGCACGCCCCTTGTTGACGCGCACCTCACCGCTGCGAATGATGCGGTAGACATGGGTTTTGGGCACGCCTTTGAGCTGGCGCAGTAAAAAATTGTCCAGCCGCTGGCCGTTGGAATCCTCATCGACAGCAACGAAACTAGCGGCAACTGCGATGGCGGCGGGGAGATTAGTGGGGGTGGGCGCGGCGGGGGCGGCCGACCGGGGAGATGGCGCTTTGGCCTCTATAATATGTTTCACCTGCGCAGCGTTTTGTAAGTGGTTGATTTGTCTGGATTTTAGTCCACACAACCCTTCGCCCAGCGCAGGCCGGTCGATGCCAACGGGCGTCGTGCACGCAGATAACAGGCCAGTTTCCTGTCATGGCCTGCACGGTGCGCACCAAGCTGACACATTGAAACACTCTGAATACGGAATACCCTAGCCAGCAGTCCACTCTTTTCGGGTCGCGACTGCTGGCGGACCAAAGCGACTTATGTGGATGCTCATGATGATGATTCAGCCCTTGTGCCAGCGACCTGCGCTGCTGCAATGGACATCGAATTTGACTCTAACGCGCACCACGCCTGCGCAGTCAGCTATTTATCCAATAGCAAAAATGCACACTCTCAGGCTCGCCCCCCTCCACGCGCCCTTGCCACCCCCGCAGAGCTGAAGCAGAACTGAAGTTCTGCAGCACCTGCGCACCCTGCATACCCGGCCATTCCCTTTGTTTCAACGCGTCAGCTCAGGCATTGTTGGCTCCTAGCGAGCCTGTTGTTTGTTTGAAATCACGGTCTCCAGCCTGACAGCCAGAGCGCTGCACGCTGCCGACCCAGCACAATTTAAAGGAAATGCATCATGAAGCGGATGCTGATCAACGCCACCCAGCCCGAAGAACGCCGTCTGGCGATTGTTGACGGGCAAAAACTGCTCGACTACGAAATCGAAATCGAAGGGCGCGAGCAGCGCAAGGGCAATATTTACAAAGCCGTCGTCACCCGCGTTGAGCCGTCGCTGGAAGCCTGTTTTGTCGACTACGGCGAAGACCGCCACGGCTTTTTGCCGTTCAAGGAAATCTCTAAGCAGTACTTTGCGCCGGGCGTTGCGCCCAGCCAAGCGCGCATCAACGACGTGATCAAAGAAGGCCAAGAGCTGCTGATCCAAGTTGAAAAAGAAGAGCGCGGCAACAAGGGCGCAGCCCTGACCACCTTCATCTCGCTGGCCGGTCGCTACGTGGTGCTGATGCCCAACAACCCACGCGGCGGCGGTGTATCGCGCCGCATCGAGGGCGAAGACCGCGCCGAGCTGAAAGAAAACATGGACCAGTTGGAATACCCCAACGGTATGTCCATCATTGCGCGCACCGCCGGCATTGGCAGAAGCGCCCCCGAGCTGCAATGGGACCTGAATTACCTGCTCAAACTCTGGAGCGCCATCGACGGCGCGGCCAAAGGCGGCAAAGGCGCGTTCTTGATTTACCAAGAGTCCAGTCTGGTGATCCGGGCGATTCGCGATTACTTCAGCAACGACATCGGTGACATCCTGATCGACACCGACGACATTTACGAGCAAGCCCAGCAGTTCATGGCGCACGTCATGCCCGAGCACGCTGCGCGCGTGAAGCGCTACCGCGACGACGCCGCGCTGTTCTCGCGCTTCCAAATCGAACACCAAATCGAATCGGCCTACGCCCGCACCGTGCAGTTGCCCTCGGGCGGCGCCATCGTGATTGACCACACCGAAGCGCTGGTGTCGGTGGACGTCAACTCGGCGCGCGCCATCAAGGGCGGCGACATCGAAGAGACCGCCACCCGCACCAACCTCGAAGCCGCCGACGAAGTAGCGCGCCAAATGCGCCTGCGCGACTTGGGTGGTTTGATCGTCATCGACTTCATCGACATGGACGAGAGCAAGAACCGCCGCGAGGTCGAAAACCGCCTGCGCGATGCGCTGCGCCAAGACCGCGCCCGCGTGCAGTTCGGCACCATCAGCAAATTTGGCCTGATGGAAATGAGCCGCCAGCGCCTCAAACCTGCGTTGAGCGAAGGCTCGTCAATTCCTTGCCCGCGCTGCGGTGGCGCGGGCCACATTCGCGACACCGAATCGTCGGCACTGCAAATTTTGCGCATCATCCAAGAGGAGTCGATGAAGGACAACACCGCCGCGGTGCACTGCCAAGTGCCGGTGGATGTGGCCTCGTTCCTGCTCAACGAAAAGCGCACCGAAATCGCCAAGATTGAACTGAAACAGCGCGTCAACGTGCTGATGGTGCCCAACAAAGCGCTGGAAACGCCCAACTACAAGCTGGAGCGCCTGAAGCACGACGACCCGCGCCTTGAAGGCATTGAGCCGAGCTACAAACTGGCCGAAGACATCGAAGACCCCACGGCTGTGACGCGCCGCTCGCAAGAGCCGACCAACAAGCAAACCCCGGTCATCAAAGGCGTGCTGCCCGACGCGCCCGCGCCGCAAGCCGCACCGCGCCCCGAAGGCCAAGTGCGCCAGCCACGCCACGGCGCTGCGCCACGCCCAACGCCCACACCACCACCCCAGCCAACACCCGTACCGCAAGAGCAAGGATTTTTTGCGTGGCTCAAAAGTTTGCTGGGCTTTGGTGGCACACCGGCACCGGTCGCAGCACCGATGCAGACGCCACCGCCCACACCGGCCCCAGCGCAGCGCGAACCGCGCCGCGAAAGTCGCGATAGCAACAGCCGTGACGGCAATCGCAACAGCGAAGGCCGTGGCCGCCAGCGCAACAGCCGCGACACCCACCGTGACAACGCAGCCAACGGCGATAGCCGTGGCCGCCGCAACGACCGTCCCGAGCGCAGCAACGAAGGCCGCTCAGACAACCGCGCTGAAGGCCGCAGCGAGCAGCGCGAAAACCGTGGCCGCGCCCCGCGCGACAACGACACCCGGCCACTGCACGACGAACAGCGCGATGTGTCGATGGTGCCAGCGTTAGACGCTCACGGCGGCGAAGCACGCAACGAGCGCGCACCACGGCGCGAACGCACCGAACGGCCAGAGCGCACTGAGCGCAGCGACAACAACGGCAACGGCAACGGCAACGGCAACGGCAACGGTGACAACAACAACGCTGCGCCGCGCCGCGAGCGCGAGCCGCGCAGCGAAAGCCGCGAGCGCACCCAACGCGCCCCGACCGAGTACAGCCCAACGCAGAGCGGCGACTTTGCCCACACTGCGCCACTGAGCGATTTGCCCGACTTGGATCTGCCGGGCAACGAAGCGGCACCGGCGAGCAACGAAAGCGGCGAAACCAAGCGCCGCTCACGCGACCGCTATGGCCGCGATCGCGGCGAGCGCGGCAATCGTCCGCCACGCCCAGACACGGCCCCAGCGCCGTTGAACTTTGACCAAGAAGCCAACCACGCCGCGCCAGCGCCAGCAACGCAGCCAGAGCAAGACCCACCGCGGCGCAGCTATTTTGCGCCGGCACCGGCTGTAGCAACACCGGCTGTAGCAACACCAGCACCAGCGACTCCCGTAGAGACAGTGCTAGCAAAAGCCGTTACGCCAGCAGCACCGGTCATCGCTGAAGAAGCACCTGCGCCAGCGCCAGCGCCAACGCCAGTGGTAACGCCTGCACCGGCACCGGCCACGCCCGCAGCGGCGCTCGCGGGCACGGGCATGCCCAAGGTCGAAAGCTTTGTCTTGCCGACCGAGCAAATGCACGCTATCGCGCACAACGTCGGCCTGCAGTGGGTGACATCGGACGCGGACAAAGTTGCCGCCGTGCAAGCGGCCATTGCCGCCGAGCCGCGCCCTGTCCACGTGCCGCGCGAGCGCCCACCGATGGTAGTGCTGGACGACGGCCCGCTGGTGCTGGTCGAAACCCGCCGCGATCTGAGCGCAATGGCCCTGCCGTTCGAGCAACCGCCAGCGGCCTAACACCCGCTAGCGCTTGCGCTGCGCCAATCCGTTGTTCTAGCGGATTGGCGTTTTTTTTGCCCTTTCACTGGCGATTAGATCGACCTGTGCCATGCAAAAATAGAAAATATGGTTTCTTCGTTTTATACTAAATGTATAGCTGCTAGCGCACGTATTTATTGACTTTCAATATAAAAACACTGTCAAAAGCAATAAATACGTGCGCTAGCAGCTCACTTTTTTAAAATGCTTTCAACCCTGATGAGCCTGCGCTGCCCATGCTGATATTGCTCTCCCCCGCGAAATCTCTGGACTACGCCACGGCGCTGGCCGATGGCATCGTCGCCACCGCACCGCAGTTTTTGCCCCAAGCGAGCGAGCTGGTTGCGCTGCTGCGCCAGCAAACGCCGCAAACGCTGGCCTCGCTAATGAAAATCAGCGATCCGCTGGCTGCGCTCAACGTGGCGCGCTACCAAGCGTGGACGAGCGACCCAAGCAGCGCCACCACTCGCCCAGCGCTGCTGGCCTTTAACGGCGACGTCTACGACGGCTTGCAAGCGCGCAGCTTGAGCGCCGACGACCTGGCTTGGGCGCAGCAGCACTTGGCCATCTTGAGCGGCCTGTACGGTGTGCTGCGCCCGCTCGACGCCATGCAACCGTATCGGCTGGAGATGGGCACGCGCTTGGCCACGGCCAAAGGTGCCAACCTCTACCAGTTTTGGGGCGCGCAAATTGCGCAATACCTCAACACCGCACTCAGCAACGACGCAGCGCCGCTGCTGCTAAATCTGGCCTCGCAGGAATACTTCAAATCCATCGACCGCAAGGCGCTGCACGCCCACATCCGCGTGCTCGAGTGCGTGTTTGAGGACTACCAAGCCGGCGCCTACAAAATCGTCAGCTTGCACGCCAAGCGCGCGCGCGGGCTGATGGCACGTTATTGCATTGACCAGCGCGCCGCAGCACCCGAGCAACTGCACGATTTCAACGCCGCTGGCTATGCCTTTGATGCCGGCGCATCGACGCCCGAGCGGCTGGTGTTTCGCCGCCGCTTGGTCTGACCCATTTTTCAAGAGTGCCCCGTTATGAGCCGCAAAAAAACCATGTCTCTTCGCACCCGGCTGCTGCTGCTGGTGAGCTTTATCGTGCTGCTGGGCTTTGCCATCACACTGACCTTGCTGTCGCGCCAAACCGGCAAGCTACAACACCGCACAGCACTGCAATACACCACCCAACTGGCGGCCAACGAAGGCGCTAAAGCCACGCGCCACCTAGAGCACGCGATTGGATGCAGCGCGCACCATTGCACACGCCCTCAAGGGCTTAAAGGCCGATAGCTTGGCCGAGCGCAGCAGTGCCAATGCGCTGCTCAAAGGTGTGCTGCACGAAAATCCCAGCTTTTTGGCTGTTTGGACCGCGTGGGAACCCAACGCTTTTGACGGCCAAGACAGCTCTTTTAGCGGCGGGTCGGGCCACGACGCCACGGGCCGCTACGTGCCCTATTGGAGCCGGGGCAGCGACGGCACGCTGCACAACGAGCCGCTGGTCGATTACGAAAAACCCGGCGTGGGCGACTTCTATCTGCTGGCCAAAGCCAGCGGACAAGAAACCGTGCTGGAGCCTTACCACTACCAGCTCGCTGGCCAATCGGTGCTGATGACAACTCTGGCGGTGCCGATTCAAATTGATGGCAAATTTGCTGGCGTAGCAGGGGTGGACATCGCTTTATCAGACCTGCAAAAAATCATTGAGCCCATGCGCATCTACGAAACCGGTTTTGCCAGCCTCATCTCCAACAAAGGCATGGTGGTCGGTGACCGCGACCCCCAAAACGTTGGCAAAGACATGGGCAAAAGCGAGAGCTTTAACTTGGCGCGCGCCGCCATTGCCGAGGGACGCCACATTGAGACCCATTTCTTCAGCGAACGCTTGCAAACCGACTCAACACGGGTGTACGTACCCATTCGCATTGGCAACAGCCAAACACCTTGGTCGTTTGCCGCCACCGTGCCCGATGAGACCATCTTGGCCGAGGTGCAACAACTGCGCCTGATTTCGATAGGCTTAGGCTTGCTCAGCATTGTGCTGGTGTCGCTGGGCTTGGCGTGGGCGTTGACGCGCATGGTGCTACGCCCGATTGGCGGCGAACCCGATGACGCTGCTGCTATGGCCGAGCGCGTGGCGCACGGCGACCTGAGCCAGCCCATCCGCGTGCACGCCAACGACAGCACCAGCCTGATGGCACAGCTGCAGCAAATGCAGACCAGCTTGGCCAGCGTAGTCTCCAACGTGCGCCAAGGCGCCGAGGGCGTGGCCACGGCCAGCGCGCAAATTTCGCAAGGCAACCACGACCTGTCCGGACGCACCGAGAGCCAAGCCAGCGCGTTGGAGCAAACGGCAGCTTCCATGGAGCAACTCAACTCCACCGTGACGCAAAACGCCGACAACGCCCGCACCGCCACGCAACTGGCGCGCAGCGCCTCCAGCGTGGCCGCGCAAGGCGGCGAAGCCGTCGCCCGGGTGATTGACACCATGAAGGGCATCAACGACAGCTCGCGCCAAATTGCCGACATCATTGGCGTGATTGACTCCATTGCGTTTCAAACCAACATCTTGGCCTTAAACGCCGCCGTCGAAGCGGCGCGCGCCGGCGAGCAAGGGCGCGGCTTTGCCGTTGTCGCCAGCGAGGTGCGCAGCCTAGCGGGGCGCTCGGCACAGGCGGCCAAAGAAATCCGCACCTTGATTGACACCAGCGTCAGCCGCGTCGAAGTGGGCGCTGCGCAGGTCGATGAGGCCGGCAGCACCATGACCGAGGTGGTCAAATCCATCCAGCAAGTAGCCGACTTGATGAGTGAAATCAGCGCCGCCAGCAGTGAGCAAAGCGCCGGCGTCGGCCAAGTGGGCGAGGCCATCGTGCAGATGGACCAAGTCACGCAGCAAAACGCCGCCTTGGTCGAGGAGATGGCCGCCGCCGCCAGCAGCCTGCAACACCAAGCGCAAGAGCTGGTGCAAACCGTGGCAGTGTTCAATCTGGGCAGCGCCAGTGCGCCACCGCGCGCCCCGGCAAAGGCCTCGGTAAAGCCCGCGACCAATCAAGCCACTCATGCCACGCACGCTGCCAAACCGGCGATAGCCACCGCACCCGCTCGCAAGCCAGTGCAGCGCCCGGCCTTGGCCACGCCCCAGCGCCCCAGCGCCCCAGCGCCAACGCCCAAATCACCGCCAGCAGACGATGAGTGGGAGAGCTTTTAAGGCGCTTATTTCATATAAAAACAGCCTCTAGCCCAATAAATACGTGCGCTATTAGCTCTTTATTTCATAGCACATTACCCGGTATTTGAGACCATGACCCGCCACACGCCCGACCAATCACCGCTGGGCAAGACTGCCGCTTACGCCGACCAGTACGACCCGGCGCTGCTGTTTGCCCTGCCGCGCGCCGCCCAGCGCGCTGAGATCGGCATCACTGGCGCGCCGGTGTTTTTTGGCGCTGACTTGTGGACGGCGTTTGAGCTGTCGTGGCTGAACCTGCGCGGCAAACCGCAGGTGGCGCTGGCGCACATCACCGTGCCGTGCGAGACGCCCAACTTGGTCGAGAGCAAGTCCTTCAAGCTCTACCTCAACAGCTTTAACCAAAGCCGCTTTGCCGATGCCAGCGAAGTGCAGGCCTGCCTGCGCAGCGACCTCAGCCAAACCGTCTGGCACGGCGCGCCAGTGGCGGGCAGTGTCGGCGTCAGCCTGCTGCTGCCGCAGGCGTTTGACCAGCAGCAGGTGCACGAGCTGGACGGCTTGAGCCTGGATCGCCTCGACATTGAATGCACGCGCTACACCCCAGCGCCTGAGTTGCTGACGGCCAAACAAGACGAGCCACCGGTGAGCGAGGTGCTGACCAGCAACTTGCTCAAAAGCAATTGCCTCGTCACTGGCCAGCCCGACTGGGGCAGCGTGCGCATTGCCTACACCGGTCCGCACATCGACCACGAAGGCCTGCTGCAGTATTTGGTGAGCTTTCGCGGCCACAACGAATTCCATGAACACTGCGTTGAGCGCATTTTTATGGACATCTGGACGCACTGCCAGCCGATCAAGCTAGAGGTCTACGCCCGCTACACCCGCCGGGGCGGCCTCGACATCAACCCGTGGCGCACCAGCCACCCGCAGCCGCTGCCGGCGCGCACCCGCACCGCGCGGCAATAAAAAAGCGACCGTTCAGCTCGCCTTTCATCGTTAGAACGCTGCCAAGGCCTCAAGCGCCCGAGGAGAGCCGAAACACCGACAGCGTGCGCCCCAGCACCCCGGCGTTGACGCTCATCACGTGGGCCGAGGCTGCCGAGGCCTCAACCAGTGCCGCGTTTTGCTGCGTCACTTTGTCCAAGCTGGCAACGGCTTCGTTGACCTGCGCAATGCCTTGGGACTGCTCGTGCGTTGCCCGGCTGATATCGCCCATCAGCTGGTTCACTTGCGCAACCGACTGCACCACCTCGTCAATCGTCTGGCCCGCCGCCTGCATTTGCCCCACGCCTTGCTGGATTTGGCTGTTGGAATCGCTAATCAGGGTGCGAATCTCGCCCGCCGCCGTGGCGCTGCGCTGCGCCAGAGCGCGCACCTCGCTGGCCACCACGGCAAAACCGCGCCCTTGCTCGCCGGCGCGCGCCGCTTCGACGGCGGCGTTCAGCGCCAAAATGTTGGTCTGAAAAGCAATGCCTTCGATGGTGCTGATGATTTGCCCCATCTTGCGCGAGGACTGCTCAATCGACTGCATCACCGTGCTCACATCGGCCACTGCTTGGCCGCCGCGCTGGGCCAACTGGGCGCTGTGCGCGCTTTGGCGCAGCACCTGCCCCACGGTATCGACCGACTGGCGCACTGTGCTGGCCAGCTCCTCCATCGAAGCGGCGGTTTCCTCCAAACTGCTGGCCTGCGCCTCGGTGCGCCGCGACAGGTCTTGCGCGCCGTGGGCAATGTCGTCAGAGATGCGGACAAAGCTGCCAATCTCGGCGCTGGCATCGCCAATGACGGCGCGGGTATTGATTTGAATTTGCTGCAAGCGCTCCATCAGCATCGCCATCGGATGGCGCTCAGAAATATGCGACTCAAATTCGCTAGAGCGCGCTACCGAACAGCTGGCAATGCGGCCCGCCAAGCGGTTGGCGTCACTCAGCCCCGTGGTGATGCGCCGGTGAAAACGCCACACCATCCAAAACGTCAGCGCCACCAGCGCCAGCGCCTGCAGGGCCAGCACCTGCGGCCCGCTCCAGCCCAGCGCTTGGGGCAGCAGCGCCACCGCCCACACAGGCACCAGCATGGCCAACAAGCGCTGGGTGAAGCTGGTGCGGCACAAGCGCTCGATGTGGTTGCGCACGCCCAAATTGCGCACCCGCCCGGCGTGCAAGATAAAAGTGTGCTGTCCCGATTCGCGTTGTTGGCGTAGGCGCTGGTGCAACGCCTCGGCCTCGCGCACCTCAGCGCGGGTGGGCTTGGAGCGCACCGACATGTAGCCGCACGGCCGGTCGTTTTCCATGATCGGCGTGACGTGGGCGCGCACCCAATAAAAATCGCCGTTTTTGCACCGATTTTTGATTACACCAATCCAGCTGCGCCCGTGGCTGATGGTGGACCACAGGTCTTTAAAGGCCTCGGGCGGCATGTCGGGATGGCGCACGATGTTGTGCGGCTGGCCCATCAACTCATCCATATCGTAGCCACTGACCCGGGCAAAGGCGGCATTGCAGTGCAGCATATTGCCTTGGTGGTCGGTGGTGGACATCAACAACTCTTCGGCCGGAAAGTCGTACTCATTACCCGTTACAGGCAGGTTGGTTCGCATGAAAGAGAGCTCCTTGAGGCAGGCAGTTGAAGGTAAGAAATAGCGCTGTATCGAACTGAAAACGTCACTCCATGCGAAACACCTGCATCGAACGCCATAACCCGGTCGAATTGCCCTGAAGCCCATCGGCAGCAATGGCCGTTTGCTCGACCAAGGAGGTGTTTTGCTCCGTCATGCTCTCAATATGCG
>JAGNUJ010000193.1 GCA_017987055.1 Giesbergeria sp. | reverse complement strand
TTTGACAACCTGTACGGCTGCCGCGAGTCGCTGGTGGACGGCATCAAGCGCGCCACCGACGTGATGATTGCCGGCAAAGTCGCCGTGGTCGCCGGTTATGGCGACGTCGGCAAAGGCTCGGCACAAGCCCTGCGCGCATTGAGCGCGCAAGTGTGGGTGACCGAAATCGACCCGATCAACGCCCTGCAAGCGGCGATGGAAGGCTACCGTGTGGTGACGATGGAATACGCCGCCGACAAGGCCGACATCTTCGTCACCACCACCGGCAACAAAGACGTCATCACCCACGACACCATGTTGGCGATGAAAGACCAAGCCATCGTCTGCAACATTGGCCACTTTGACAACGAAATCGACGTCGCCTCGATTGAAAAATACCAGTGGGAAGAGATCAAGCCGCAGGTGGACCACATCACCTTCCCCGACGGCAAAAAAATCATCTTGCTGGCCAAGGGCCGTTTGGTGAACTTGGGCTGCGCCACCGGCCACCCGAGCTTTGTGATGAGCGCCTCGTTTGCCAACCAAACCATTGCGCAAATTGAGCTGTTCACCAAGCCTGATGCCTACCAAGTCGGCAAGGTCTATGTGCTGCCCAAGTCGCTGGACGAGAAAGTCGCGCGCCTGCACCTGAAAAAAGTCGGTGCCATGCTGACCGAGCTGACCGACGCGCAAGCGGCCTACATCGGCGTGAGCAAGTCCGGCCCGTACAAAGCCGACACCTACCGCTATTAAATAAATAGCTGCAACCGCACGTATCTATTGGGCTAGAGGCCTATTTTGTCTATAAAACATCGTCTAATGACGAGGAAATGAGCTATGCGCGCCGACGTTTTTCTGGTGGATTTTGGCCATGCGGCCACGCGCTCGCAAGCGCAGCGGCTGATTAGCGCGGGTGTCGAGTGGCGCTTGTCGCCCAGCGCGCCGTGGCACAAAGTCGTTAAAAACGGCGACAACATCCCGGAGATTGCCCAGGTGCGCTTGCTCGACAGCGCCGAGGCGAAATACCTCTCGCGCGGCGGCTTAAAGCTCCAAGGCGCGCTGGCGGCGGCAGCGCTCAACGTCAGCGGCCTGCGCTGCTTGGATGTCGGCCAAAGCACTGGCGGCTTTACCGACTGCCTGCTGCAACACGGCGCAGCGCAAGTCATTGGCGTCGATGTCGGCAGCGGCCAGTTGCACGAGCGCCTGCGCAGCGACCCGCGCGTGGTCTGTGTTGAAGGACTCAACGCCCGCGCCATGACGGCTGGCGCTTTGCAGCAAGAGTGCGAGCTGGCGCTGTCCGAAATCATCGAGGAAGAAGAAGACAACGAGACCCAGCCCGAAGCGCCCTACAGCTGGATGCGCAACGGTGGCCTCATCGATGACGAATACGACGACAGCGACGATGCCAAAGACCAAGACATCGAGCGCTTTCGACTCGAGCGCGCCGCCAAAGCCAAAGCCCGCGCCAACGGCACGCTGCCGGTGGAGCGCCGCCGCCGCGCCGAGTTTGCCGATGTGGACACCACGCCGCTGTTTGACGTGGTGGTGGGCGATGTGTCGTTTATCTCGCTGACGCTGGTGCTGCCCGCGCTGGTGCCGCTCTTGGCACCCCAAGGGCGGCTCTTGATGCTGGTCAAGCCGCAGTTTGAGCTGCAACCGGGCCAAGTGGGCAAAGGCGGCATCGTGCGCGATACGGCGCTGTATGCGGTGGTTGAAAAGCGCATCCGTGACTGCTGCGCCGAGCAAGGCCTCGATGTGCTGGCATGGCTCGATAGCGCTATCGACGGGGGCGATGGCAACCGTGAATTTTTTGTTTTTGCGAGGAGACGCGCGGCATGAACTCCGTCAGCTTTGAATTTTTTCCGACCAAAACGCCTGAGGGCGCGGTCAAATTGCGCGCTGTGCGCCAGCAGCTGTATGCGCTGAAACCGCAATTTTGCTCGGTGACTTATGGCGCGGGCGGCTCGACGCAAGAGGGCACGTTTGCCATGGTCGGCGAGATTTTGGCCGAGGGGCAAAGCGCCGCCGCGCATTTTTCGTGCATCGGTGCCACGCGCGCCTCGGTGCGCAATGAGCTGGCACAGCTGCAAGTCATTGGCGTCAAGCGCTTGGTGGCGCTGCGCGGCGACTTGCCCAGCGGCTACGGCATCGGCGGCGAGTTCCAATACGCCAGCGACTTGGTGGCCTTCATCCGCGAAGAAACTGGCAACCACTTCCACATCGAAGTGGCGGCTTACCCCGAAATCCACCCGCAAGCCAAGTCGCCCGAGGCTGATTTGCAAGCCTTTGCTACCAAAGTGCGCGCCGGTGCCAACTCGGCCATCACGCAGTATTTTTTCAATGCCGACGCTTACTTTCGCTTTGTCGATGACGCGCAGCGCTTGGGGCTGGAGGTGCCCATCGTGCCGGGCATCATGCCGATTTTGGGTTCGACGCAGCTGATGCGTTTTTCCGACGCCTGCGGCGCGGAGATTCCGCGCTGGCTGCGCCTGCGCTTGCAGTCTTTTGGTGACGACACGGCGTCGATCCGCGCCTTTGGCTTGGACGTGATTACCAGCCTGTGCGAGCAACTGCGCAGCGGCGGCGCACCGGCGCTGCATTTCTACACCATGAACCAAAGCGCCGCCACGCTGGAGCTGTGCCGCCG
>JAGNUJ010000068.1 GCA_017987055.1 Giesbergeria sp. | reverse complement strand
CGGCCGGTGGCGCTGTTGATTGACGAAATCGACAAGGCCGACATTGAGTTTCCCAACGACCTGCTGCGCGAAATCGACCGCATGGAGTTCTATTGCTACGAGACGCGCGAGCTGATTAAGGCCAAGCACCGCCCGCTGGTGTTCATCACCTCGAACAACGAGAAAGAACTGCCCGATGCGTTTTTGCGCCGCTGCTTCTTCCACTTCATCAAATTCCCCGAGGCGGACACCATGCGCCGCATCGTCGATGTGCATTTCCCCGCGCTCAAGGCCGATTTGCTGGCGGTGGCGATGAAGACGTTTTACGACGTGCGCCACCTGCCCGGCCTGAAAAAGAAGCCCTCGACCAGCGAGCTGCTGGACTGGCTGAAATTGCTGGTAGCGGAAGATATTCCGCTCGAAGCGCTGCAAAGCGCCGACGACAAAGTGTCGGTGCCGCCGCTGGTCGGCGCGCTGCTGAAGAACGAGCAGGACGTGAGCTTGTTTGAAAAGCTGGTATTCATGAACCAGCGCAATCGCTAAGATTATTGCTATTAAATAAATAGCTACTAGCGCACGTATCTAAAGGGCTAGAGGCCGAAAACTATGTTAATTGACTTCTTTTACACCCTGCGTGCGGCCAAACTGCCGGTGTCGGTGCGCGAATACCTGACGCTGCTCGAAGCGCTGCAAGCCGGCGTGGTCGGCCCGCGTTCGGACGACGCGTGGAGCTTGGACGATTTCTATCACCTCGGCCGCACGGTGTTGGTCAAGGACGAGAAGCACTACGACAAGTTTGACCGCGCCTTTGCCGCCTACTTTCAGGGCGTGGAGCTGGTGGCCGATTTCACCAAAGAAGTGCCGGCCGATTGGCTGCGCAAAATCTTAGAGAACGAACTCACGCCCGAGCAAAAAGCCGCCATCGAAAGCATGGGCTGGGATGAGTTGATGGAGACGCTCAAAAAGCGCCTCGAAGAGCAAAAAGAGCGCCACGAGGGCGGCAGCAAATGGATTGGCACCGGCGGCACCAGCCCGTTTGGCCACGGTGGCTACAACCCGCGCGGCATCCGCATTGGCGGCGCGGGCAAGAACAAAAGCGCCGTCAAAGTGTGGGAGCAGCGCGCTTACCGCGATTACGACGACTCGCAAGAGCTGGGCACGCGCAACATCAAAGTGGCGCTGCGGCGGCTGCGCAAATTTGCCCGCCAAGGCAGTGAGCTAGAACTTGATTTGCAGGACACCATCCGCAGCACCGCCGCCAACGCCGGCTGGCTGGACATCAAGATGGTTCCTGAGCGGCACAACAACGTCAAAGTGCTGCTGCTGATGGACGTGGGCGGCTCAATGGACGAGCACATTGCGCGCATCGAGGAGCTGTTCAGCGCCGTCAAAACCGAGTTCAAGCACTTGGAGTTTTATTACTTTCACAACTGCGTCTATGACTATGTGTGGAAAAACAACCACCGCCGTTTTGCCGAGAAATTTCCGACCTGGGACATCCTGCACAAGTACAACAAAGACTACAAACTGATCTTTGTTGGCGACGCGACGATGAGCCCGTTTGAAATTTTGCATCCCGGTGGCAGCGTCGAATACGACAACGAAGAGCCCGGCGCCGAGTGGCTGCAGCGCCTGACCCACCATTTTCCGAGCTTTGCTTGGATTAACCCCGAGCAGCAGGGCGTGTGGCAGTACCGCCAGAGCATTGCGATCATCGAGCAGCTGATGTCGGGGCGCATGTTTCCGCTGACGCTCAAGGGACTGGAAGACGCGATGCGTATGTTGTCCAAATAATTTACCCACACATTGGCTTTCTGTATGGCACTGCACCCGCACCGCTTGGTTTTTGCTCTGTTGTGCCTGCTGGCGTTGCTAACGCTGCCCGGCTGCAGCTTGTTGCCGCCGTCGCTGGGTGGTACGGATAAGCAAAGCCATGAGGCTGGCGTACCCGACGATGGGCCGCTGGCTTTTACGCTGGAGGTGCAAGCGCCGCCCGACATCACTGAATATTTGCTGAAAAACTTAGAGCTGCAGCGCTTTCGCCGTTTTCCGGGGCTGCAGGCGCAGGAGCTGTCGCGCCTGCTGGGCGCAGCCGACGAGAATGCGCGCCAACTGCTGGCCACGCTGGGTTATTTCAGCCCGACTTTGGCGCTGGACATGACCGAGACGCCTGAAGCGAGCGCTGAGGCGGCGCACGCCATCGTGTTCAAAATTGAACCCGGCGCGCAGACACAGATTGCCAGCGTTGCGATTCAAGTCACCAGCCCGGACGCGGATACCAAAGAGGGTGCCGGCCAGCGCGCGCGGATTGAAAAACAATGGCCGCTGGGCGTGGGGCAAGCGTTCAGCCAAGCGGGTTGGGACGATGCCAAAGGCCAAGGCTTGCGCACGCTGCGCCAGCGCCGCTATCCGATGGCACGCATCACCAGCAGCCGCGCCGACATTGATGCCGACAGCAGCCGCGCCGCACTGGCGGTGGACTACGACACCGGCGCAGCCTACCGCTTTGGTGCGCTACAAGTACAGGGCAGCGAGCGCTACGACAGCGACGGCGCGCGCCGCTTGGCGCGCCTGCCCACCGGCGCGGTTTACAGCGAAGCGCGGATGTTGGATGCGCAGCAGCGCTTGGCCAGCAGCGGTTATTACGACGCGGTGTTTTTGATGCTCGACACCGAGGGTACCGACCCCGAGGCCGCGCCGGTGACGGCGCAGGTGCGCGAGGCTAAGTTGCAGAAATGGGTGTTTGGCGCGGGCGTCTCCACCGACAGCGGCGCGCGTCTGGGCATTGACCACATCCACAACCGCCTGCCGTTTTTGGGCTGGCGCGCCGTCAGCAAGCTGCAGCTAGACCGCAAGGCCAAGCTGCTCAGCAGCGATTGGACGGCGCTGCCCGACGAGCGCGGCTGGCGCTGGTTTGCCGGCGCGCTGGCGCAGCGCGAAACCACCGGCAGCTACGAGGTCAACAGCGCACGCCTGCGCTCAGGCCGTGCCAAAAACGACACCCGCATCGACCGCTCCGCCTACCTGCAATACGACTACGCCCGCAACCAAGGCGTCAATGCACCGCCATCCAGCAGCGCGCTGAGTGCCAACTACAGCTGGACGGGGCGCTACTTCAACAGCGTGGCCAACCCGACACGCGGCTTTGGCTTGGCGTGGGAGCTGGGCTTGGGTGCCACGCTGACGCCCCAACGCGATCCGTTTGTCCGCATGACCGCGCGCTGGCTGCACTTTGTGCCGCTGGGCAAGGTGACGCTGGAAGGCGGCAGCGGCCGCACCAACAGCGTTTCGCGCGACAGCCGGCTGGCGCTGCGCGCCGAGGGTGGCGCGGTGCTGGCGCGGGCTGGCGCAGACATTCCAGTAACGCAGCTGTTCTTAACCGGTGGCGACACCACCGTGCGCGGCTACGGCTACCGCCAGATTGGCGCACGCATAAACAACAACCTGCTCTACGGCGGGCGCTATGTGGCCGTCGGCAGCGTTGAATGGCAGCGCCCGATTGCCCTGCGCGGCAACGTCACCGACTGGGAAAGCACCGTATTTGCCGACGCGGGTGCCGTCGCCGACCGGGTCGGCGACATAAGCCCGCAACTGGGCATTGGCGCGGGTGTGCGCTGGCGCAGTCCGGTCGGGCCTTTGCAGGCGGATGTGGCATATGGCGTCAAAGCCAAAGCGCTGCGCTTGCATTTGCGCTTGGGTTTTGCTTTTTAACCATGAACACGCGCACACCCATTCCACCCGACGCGGGTGCCGACACTTTCGCTGCTGCCGCCGGGGGGCCGCCGACGGTCAATCCGTATGCTGCGGCGGCGCAGCACACAGCGCCGCCGCAGCAGCGCTCGCGGGCGTGGCGGGCGATCAAAGGCCTGCTGGCGCTGCTGATATTGGCCATCTTGCTGATGGCAACAGGCGCTTGGATGTGGTCGGGGCGCAGCACTTCATTAGCGACAACGCTGGCACAAGCGGCGCGCTGGTTGCCGCCAGAGCAGCAGCTCGAAACCCGCGATGTCAGCGGCTCACTGCGCGGCGGCGGGCAGATTGGCTGGCTGCGCTGGAGCAGCAAGGCGATGGCGGTCGAGGTGGTCAACGCCCGCATCGGCTGGAGCTTGGCACCACTGCTAGAGCGCAGCATCAAGCTGGGCGAGGTACATGCCGACACCGTGCGCATCAGCGCCACGCCCGACCCAGAGGCACCCAAATCTGAGCCACTGCAAGCATTGGAGCTGCCGTTCAGCATCGATGTGCCGTTCAGCGTGGACCGCATCGAGTGGGCGGGGCCAGCGCCGGTAGAGGCGCTGGCCTTGAGTGGCCGTTATCAATACGACCGGGTGCAGCACACACTAAAAATAGACGGCGTGGACTTGGCACAAGGCCACTACACGCTAGAAGCCACGCTGCAAGGACAAGCGCCCATGACGCTGCAAGCGACGCTCGATGGCCAAGTGCGCACCGCCACGCCGGGCAATGAGCAGCAACTGCTGGAGCTGTCGGCCCATGCCAGCATCCAAGGCACCTTGGCGACGCAAGCCGCGCGCTTGAAGGTGCTGGCGCAGTTGCGTCCACCCACCGCGCAAACGGCAGAAATCACCAACACCATGCAAGCCGACCTGAGCGCCGACATCGCGCCATGGTTGCCCCAGCCGCTGCTGCAAGCGAGCGCCGAGGTGCGCGCGCTCAACTTGGCGGCGCTGTGGCCGCAAGCACCAGTCACTGCGCTGGAAGGCAGCGTGCAAGCTGGCCCCAAAGACAGCAAAGACAGCAAAGACAGCAAAGACAGCGGCTGGCAAATAGCGGTGCAACTGCGCAACGACTTGCCCGGCGCGTGGGACAAAGCCCGTTTGCCGGTCAGCGCACTAGACGCGCAAGTAGATTTCGACGGCGCGCAGTGGCGTATCCCGCAAGCCAAAGTGCGTGTCGGCAGCGGTAGCATCACTGCGCAGGGCACGTACACCATCGAGGGCAGTGGTGCCATCGAAGGCTCTGCCCAAGTAAAGGCACTGAACTTGGCGGCGCTGCATACGCAACTCAACCCCCAGCCCATCAGCGGCCAGTTGCAGGCGCAAATGACCGATGGCGACAGTGGCACGGTGCGCTTTAACGCTGACCTGCGCGCCAGCGGCGCATCGAAAGCCAATAAAGCCACCAAAGCCACGCTGCACATACAAAGCGTGCGCGTCAGCGGCCAGTGGCAAGCGCCGCTGCTGACACTGCAGCAACTCGACATTGATGCACTGCAAGCGCAACTGCACGGCGACAAAATCGCCATCACGCTGGGCGACGCACTGGCGGTGCGCGGCAATATCGCCCTGACCGTGCCGGGTGCCACCGCGCGCACTACCGGTCAATTGGAGCCAGCCAACGGCGCGGGCGAACTGCAGCTGAAGGTGGACTCTGCCGAGCGGGTGCAGGCGTGGCTGCAATCCCTGCCCGGCTTGGCGAGCGCCCTCAATGGCACTGCCATCCAAGGCCAAGCGCAATTGGATGCCCACTGGCGCGGTGGTTTGCGCAGCTTGCAGCAGCAACTGCAAAGCGCTCAAGGCCAAACCAGCAAAACCACGCCGGGTGACACGCCCTTCACGCTGCAAGCGGCGCTGACCACACCCCACCTCAACATCACGCCCGCACCGTCTGACGGCAAGGCCGCGACACCCATCCAACTCAGCCGCACCAAGGCTGAATTGGCTGGCGCACTGACCCAAGCCACGCTGGCGCTGGACGTACACGCCCAATTGGGCACGCAGCGCATCACCTTGGATTCAAAAATCAGCGGCGGCTTGGCGACGGTGGGCAACGCGGCTGCGCAGTGGCGCGCCAGCGTGGCAGCGCTGCAATTGCAGTGGCAAGACAACAATCGCCCCGGCACGTGGGCGCTGCAGCTGCAAGAGCCGCTGGCCATCAGCGCCAAAAGCAGTGCGGCCAACACCACGCTGGAAGCCAGTGGCGGCCAAGCGCAAATCAGCGCGCCCGTGCCCGGCGCGGCTGTGCTGCACTGGCAGCCGCTGCGCCTGTTGCAGCCGGCCAAAGGCAGCGCGCAACTGCAAACCCAAGGCCAACTGACCGGCCTGCCGCTGGCATGGGTCGATGCCTTCACCGCCCCCGGAGAAAAATCCGCGCTCGCAGCGATGGGTTTGGCCGGCGACCTGCTGTTCAACGCCCGCTGGAACGTCAACGCTGGCGAGACTTTGCGCGCCAGCGCCGTACTGGAACGCGCCAGCGGCGACCTGCGCCTGCTCAGCGGCGAGACCGCCACCGTCACCAGCGTGCGCAGCAGCGGCAGTCAGCCCAAAGCTACGGCAACCACCACCAGCAGCACAGAAAAAGGCACCCTCGTCGGCATCCGTCAAGCGCGCCTGCAACTGAACGCCGAAGGCAACCAACTGCGCGCGCAAGTGCAGTGGGACAGCGAACGCGCGGGCAAGCTAGACGCCCAAGCCAACAGCACGCTGACGCGCCACAACGGCGGCTGGAGCTGGTCACCCGATACGCCCCTGAACGCCCAGTTGCGCGCCAACTTGCCCGATGTCGGCGTGTGGTCCGCCTTGGCACCACCGGGCTGGCGCATCAACGGCACGCTGGATGCCGACGTGGCGCTCGCCGGCAGCCTGAACGCCCCGCAGTGGCAAGGCACGCTGGGCGCAGACCGCATCACGGTGCAATCGCTGCTGGACGGCGTCGATCTGAAAGACGGTCGCCTGCGCGCCGCACTGCGCGGCAACCAGCTCAACATCACCGAACTGAGCCTGCAAGGCGGCAAAGGCAGCCAAGCGCGCATCGTCGGCTACAGCGGCAACCTGACGCCTGCGCCGCAAGACGGCGGCAGCTTGCAAGGCAGCGGCACCTTGCGCTGGGGCGGCGCCCCCGCCAGTGCTGCCAGCGCTGACAGCACCGCCAAGAACGCGGGCATTGCGCTGGACTTCACCGCCCAGCTGCGCGCGCTGCAAGTGCAGGTGCGCGCTGACCGCCAAGCCAGCGTCTCGGGCACGCTGCGCGCCGGCTTGCAGGGCGGCCAAGTCACCGTGCGCGGCGACCTGACGGTAGACCGCGCCACCATCATCCTGCCCGAGGCCTCAGCGCCAAAGTTGGGCGACGACGTGGTGGTGCGCTCCGCCGCTATCGACCGCGCCAACGCCGCCAAAGCGCAGCAAACCAGCCAAAGCGCCGCCCGCACCCAAACCGCCCAAGCGCCCGACATCGCCGTCACGCTGAACTTGGGGCGCGACTTTGCCCTGCAAGGCTTTGGCATCACCACCCGCTTAGAAGGTGCGCTGGACGTGCGCGGCGCCAGCAGCCCCGGCGCGCCGCCGCGCATCACCGGCGAAGTGCGCACCGTGCAAGGACGCTACCGCGCTTGGGGCCAAGCGCTGAACGTCGAGACCGGCATTGCGCGCTTTAACGGCCCCTACGACAACCCCTCGCTCGACATCTTGGCGGTCAGGCCCAACATCAGCGTGCGCGCCGGCGTCCAAGTCAGTGGCAGCGCCAAAGCGCCGCGCGTGCGCCTGTACTCTGACCCCGATTTGCCGGATGCAGAAAAACTCTCATGGGTCATCACCGGGCGCAGCACCGCCGCTGGCGGTGCTGAAGCAGCGCTGCTGCAACAAGCCGCGCTGGCGCTGCTGGGCGGCCAAGGCGATGGCGGCAGCACCGCACAGCGCTTGGGGCTGGACGAAATCGGCTTCAAAGGCCCCGGCAGTGGCGACGCCGCCAGCGGTGCCGCCATCACGCTGGGCAAGCGCTTATCGAGCGAGCTGTACGTCACCTACGAGCAAAGCCTGAGCAGCGCCATCGGCGCGATTTACATCTTCTACGACCTGTCCAAACGCCTGACCCTGCGCGGCCAGACCGGCACGCAAAGCGCGGTGGACATCATTTACACCGTGGAGAAGGACTGAAGGCCTGAGCCAAAAAGCGCCCCTTACAATGGCGCCCGCTGCTCGTCGTAGTTCAACGGATAGAACAGGCCCCTCCTAAGGGTCAGATCGGGGTTCGATTCCCTGCGGCGAGGCCAAGCCACACCAGCGCG
>JAGNUJ010000008.1 GCA_017987055.1 Giesbergeria sp. | reverse complement strand
TGGGCAGCTGGGCCGCGCTAAAGCGCGGGTTTTGCCGCAGCGCTTGCGTGGCGCTTAGGCCGTCCATTACCGGCATTTGCACGTCCATCAGTACGCCGGCGTAGGTGCCATCGGCCGCGGCTTCGAGCGCGGCGATGGCGGCGCCGCCGTCGTGTACGGTATCGACCTGCAGCCCGCCCGACTCCAGCAGCCCCTGCGCCACCGCGCAGTTGAGCGCGTTGTCGTCCACCAGCAAAACGCGCAGGCCGTGCAGGCGGCGGATGTCGGGCAGGGCGGTGAGCGCCGGCGGTGATCTTTCGGTCGGGCTGTTAGTGCTGTTGCTGCGCTGCACCCGTGCCGTAAAACAAAATTCGCTGCCAGCGCCAAGCGTGCTTTGCACGCCGACGTCGCCGCCCATCAGCCGCGCCAGTTGGCGCGAAATTGCCAGCCCCAGCCCGGTGCCGCCAAAGCGGCGCGTGATGGAGGCGTCGGCTTGCTGAAACGGCTTAAACAAAGTGGCTTGCTGCTCGGGCGCTATGCCTATGCCGGTGTCTTGCACCACGCAGCGCAGCAGCAGGCCGCTGGCATCTTCGTGCGCCACCTGCGCCAGCAACGTGATGTGGCCGCTGGGGGTGAATTTGATGGCGTTGTGCAGGTAGTTGATCAAAATCTGCCCAATGCGGTGCGGGTCGCCGCGCAGTTGGGCGGGCACCTCTGGGGCGATGTCGATTGATATGCTCAAGCCTTTTTCTTGCGCCTGCGCGCGGAGCAGCTCGCACGTATCGGTCAGCAGCTGCGCCAGATAGAAGGCAGTGCTTTCGATGGACATTTCTCCGGCATTGATTTTGGAAAAATCCAATACGTCGTTGACGATGCCTAGCAGGTGCTCGCTAGCGCGCAGAGTGGTTTCAGTGCGCTCGCGCTGACTGGGGCTGAGGTTGTCTTTCAGCGCCAGCTGGGTCATGCCGATGATGGCGTTGAGCGGTGTGCGAATTTCATGGCTCATGGTGGCCAAAAAAATTGTTTTTTCTTTCGTAGCGTTTTCTGCCGCTTCTTTGGCCAGCGCCAGCGCTTGGTCTTGCTGCTTTTGTGCTGTGACATCAAGCCAGACGCCAGTAAACAGCGTGCCGCCATCGGGCGTGCGCCGGGCGGTAGCCAGGGTTTTTATCCAGTGCGGCCCACTGTGGCTGGCTGTAATCAGTGTGTCGGTGTCCAGCGGTGCCAGTGTCCGTGCGCTGTGTTGGATGGATTCGTGTACGCGCACTTCATCGGGTGTACGTGCGATTAAAAATCCGTGGCGGGCGATCTCGCGCAGCTTGTGCAGTGCGGCTGGCGCTGGCTGGTTTTGTTCAGTGATTTTTTCACTAATGAATAAAAAATCACGCCAGCCATCGGGTTGCACCTGCATTTGAAACACTGTGCCCGGAATGGCGCTGATCAAGTCCACCAGTTGCTCTGACAGGCGTTTGGCTTCGGCGCTGGCGGCTACTTCCAGGGCCAAGCGCTCAGCGCGCTGCATTGAGTCTTTGAATACCTGCAGCGCGTTGGCCATCGTGCCAACCTCGTCGCGCCGCTCGGTCATGGCGGGGGCAATGGTGTCTTCGTAGTGCCTGTCGGTCAGGCGCTCCATAGTGCGGGTGAGTTGTCCAATCGGGCGAGAAATTTGGCGCAGCGCCACCCCAGCCGACAGCGCAATCACCAGCGCCAGCCCCAGCCCAACTGCGATGGCGGTATTGATGATGGTGCGTGTGGTGCTGCTTTTGAGCTCCAGCGCAGCGGACTCAAAGTCGGCCACCGATTCGCGGGTCAAAGTCTCCAAGTCGTTGCGCAAGCTTTGGTTCGCTGGCTCAAACTGGCTGTGGATGATGCGCAGCGCTTGGTCGCCGCGCCAGCGACCGGCGGCATTGACGATGTCGCCCGCCAACGAAAAAGCTTGGTGCGATTGCTGCGCGATGGCGTCTAGCGCCGACAGTTTGGTGGGCAGCAAGACCGCAGACTGCTCCAGCTTGGTGCCAAACTGTGTTTGCAGTACAGCCAATGACCCCAGTGCAGTGCGAATGGCACTGGCTTCTTGCTCGGTCAGCACGGCATAGACCAGCCGGTTGGCGTCGCTCAGCAGCAAAGCGGCTTCGCTCAGCAGCAGCGCGCTGCGCGCTTTGGTGGCAATCAGTGTGCGGTATTGCTGGTCGATGCTGCGCATGTTGGCCAGCGTATATGCGGTGATGGCCATTGAGATGGCTCCCATCAGCGCAACCAATAGCACAATTTTGCTGGCCAATGTCAGGTTGGTGAAGCGCTTTGTCAAAGCCATGGCGCGAATTTTTTTGCGTTGGTCGTACTGCCTGTGGAGGCTGTGCGGGCTGTGTTTTGCTCAGAGTCTGGCGTAGTTGCGCTGTTGCATAAATGGCTGTATTGGTGTGCGCTGGAAGGGCATTGCCTATAGCCTTCGAACCCATCAGCGGGCGCATCAGGGTCGAGGCTAACGCCTGCTGCTACTGACCTAGCTGCCCTGTATTTCCGTTGGCCGAGTGCGTATTGAGCGGCGCAGTCATCCACTGCTCTTTCCATTTTTCAATGGTAGCCATGCTGCGGTTTCATGCGAGTGTTTTTTCTAGCCCCACCACTTCGAGCCGGTAGCCGGTGCCATACACCGCAGTGATGGTGTAGCCATATTCTGGGCTGAGCTTGAGTTTGTTGCGCAGGCGCGAGACGTGGGTGTCGATGGTGCGCGAGGTGACTTCGTGCGTCTGGCCCCAGACCATCTCGCGCAGGTGCTCGCGCGAGAGCAGGCGGCCGCAGTTTTGGAACATAAACAGGCTCAGTCCATATTCCAGCTCGGTCAGCTCCAGTACCGCGCCGTCCAAGTGCAGGCTGCGCGTCGGCGCATCAAATTGGTATCGGCCAAAGACCAGCGTGTCAGCGCTCATATCTGGAAAGGCGCGCCGCTCTAAGGCATTGATGCGGGCGCTGAATTCGCCTATGCGCACTGGTTTGGTCATAAAGTCGTCGGCTCCGCTGGCCAGTGCTTCGACAATGTCTTGCTCGTCTTGGCGGCGTGTGACGAACAGAATCGGAATTTGCGGTCCAGTGAGCGTCCGTGCGGCGCGCACTACTTCAGGGCCGTCCATGTCGGGCAGGTGCCAATCGACAATCAGCAGGTCAAAACTGTCGCGACGCAGCGTTTTGAGCAGCGCGGCGCCAGTGTCAAAGGTGTGGCAGACATGCCCCAAGCTCTCGGTCATGGCTTTGAGCAGCTCAAGCAAGATGGGGTCATCGTCAAGGGCAGCAATGCGCATTGGATTAGGGTAGGCCAGTTAAAGGGCAATAGAGAGTGGCTATTGTCGCAAACCGCGCCCAAGCAGCGTCAAACCAGCAGCGGCTCTTCCTGCATCGCCTCGATTTGTTCGTGCAGCATGTTGACCTGCCCTTGCCAGTAGTCACTGCTGCCAAACCACGGAAAGTTGATCGGAAAAATCGGGTCTTGCCAGCGCCGCGCCAGCCAGGCGCTGTAGTGGATCAGGCGCAGCGTGCGCAGTGGCTCAATCAGCGCCAGCTCGCGCCTATCGAACGGGCGAAACTGCTCGTAGCCATCGACCAGCATTGCCAGTTGGCGCGTGCGCTGGGGGCGGTCGCCCGACAGCAGCATCCACAAATCTTGCACCGCCGGGCCCATGCGCGCGTCGTCCAAATCGACAAAGTGCGGGCCGCCGCGCCCCCATTCGTCCAGCGGCGTCCACAAAATGTTGCCCGGGTGGCAGTCGCCGTGCAGGCGCAGCACGCTGGCGTCTTTCAGGTGCAGACGATCTGGGCCGCTGTTGGTGTGGCCGTGGCCGCCAATCAGCGACAGCGCTTGCTCGCAGGCGCTGCGCCAGCTCGATTGCATGTCCAGCGGAATGATCTCGTGCGCCAACAGCCAGTCGTGCGGCTCGCTGCCGTAGCTGCGCAAATCGAGCGCCGGGCGGTGGGTAAATGGCTGGGCTGCACCGACGGTGTGGATGCGTGCCAAAAAGCGGCCAATCCATTCGAGCACTTCAAAGTCGTCCAGCTCGGGCTGGCGGCCACCGCGCCACGGGCTGACCGAGAACATAAAACCGCTGTGCGGGTGCAGCGTTTTGCCGTTCAGCACCAGCGGGCCGACGGCGGGCACTTCGGCGGCCATCAAGTCGGCGGCAAAGGCGTGCTCTTCGAAAATTTGCGCCGCGCTCCAACGCTCGGGGCGGTAGAACTTGGTGACCACGCGCTCGCCGTTTTCGAGCGTGACTTGGTAGACGCGGTTTTCATAAGACGACAGCGCCATCAGCCGGCCATCGCCGTGCAGGCCGACGCTGGCCAGCGCGTCCAGCACCACATCGGGCGTGAGGGTGGCAAACGGGTGCTGGTGCTCAGGCGGCGGTGGCGAATGGTCGAGGGCGTCGGTGGTGGGTTGCATGAGGGGCATTGTCACCCCAGCGCGCGGCGCGTGCCATGACCTTGTCGCGTGCTGGGTCAGGCGGCACGCAGCGAAGCTGTTTTTTAGATAAAAAGTGCTTCTAGCCCAATAAACACGTGCGGTAATAGCTATTAAATCAGTAGTATTTTGGACGTTGGTGCGGCCATAAAAAAGCCGCAGTGCAGGGACTGCGGCTTTGTTTTAGCAAGGCTTAAAGAGGCTAAAGGCGCTTAGTACTGGTACACGCCACGGCCAGTTTTGCGGCCCAGACGGCCAGCGGCGACCATTTCTTTCAGCAGCGGCGCGGGGCGGTACTTGCTGTCGTTAAATTCAGCGATGTACACGTCCATCACCGCCAAGCACACGTCCAGACCAATCATGTCGGCCAGCGCCAGCGGGCCAATCGGCTGGTTGCAGCCGAGCTTCATGCCGGCGTCGATGTCTTCGGCGGTGGCCAAGCCTTCGGCCAGCACAAAGAAGGCTTCGTTGATCATCGGCACCAAGATGCGGTTGACGACAAAGCCGGGGTTGTTTTTGACGGTGATGGGGCTCTTGCCCAGCTTGACGGCCAGCGCTTTGACGGCGTCGTGCGTGGCGTCAGAGGTTTGCAGGCCACGGATGATTTCCACCAGCGCCATCATCGGCACCGGGTTGAAGAAGTGCATGCCGATGAACTGCTCAGCACGCTTGGTGACAGCGGCCAGCTTGGTGATTGAGATCGACGAGGTGTTGGTGGCGACCAGTACTTCAGGTGCCAGCACGGCGTCCAATTGCTGCAGGATTTTGACTTTGAGGTCGTAGTTTTCGGTGGCGGCTTCAATCACCAGCTGACCGGCCTTCAGGTCGTCGTAGCTGGTCGAGACTTTGATGCGCGCCATGGCGGCGTCTTTGTCAGCGGCGCTGATTTTTTCTTTTTTGACCAAGCGGTCGAGGCTGCCCGAGACGCTAGCCAAGCCTTTTTGCACCGCCGCTTCAGAGATGTCCACCATGACGACGTTGATGCCCGAGACGGCGCATGCTTGTGCGATGCCGTTACCCATGGTGCCCGCACCGATGATGCCAACAGTAGTGATATCCATATTCAAAAGCTTTCTTCAGAGTTAAACAAATCAACCGACCCATTAGCCAAGCTGGCCAATGCAGAGGCCTTGGCATGGTATCTGGCTTCGGGCGCTGCAAGCGTTCTACCGGGTTGACTCACGCAGCGCGCGGCATGGTTTGCGCAGACAGTACGCGCAGCAGGGTGCGGTTGACGTCTTCCAGCACCATGTCGTGGTCTTCACACAGTTGGCGCACGGCGCTGGCATCGCAGTTTTCTAGCGCGCGCGCCATTTGCAAAATCGGCGCATACGGGCCGGTGTTTTCAGCGGCGGCTTCATAGACGCGCTCGGACAGCGGAATGCGGTGCAGGATGGCGTCGAGCGACTCGCCCAAAATCTCGTCCAGCTGCGAGAACAGCGCGCACAAATAGACTTCGCGGCGCAGCTCGATGCCAACGCCGGCGTCGATCAGGTGCTCGCTTAGTTTGGCGCGCAGCACCAGTGCTTCGCGCATCGGGCGCAGGTTGATGTCGGTGCTGGCGTGCGGCAGTTGTGTCGAGAGCCAGCGCAGCAGCGAACCATATCCCATCATCACCAGCCCGCGTTTGAGCGAATCGACGCCGGTGCGCAGCCCCAGCGCGGCGGAGTTGGTGTAGGTCATAAAGCGGTAAGCCAACAGTGGGTCTTCGCTCAGGATGTCTTCAAACGCTTCGAGCGACTGCTCGGCATCAATCGCCTTCATCAGCCGAAAAATCACCATGTGGCTGGGCTGCGGTGTTTGGTGGCGCAGGCCATAGAGCACGTCCTCGGACGGCCAGCCAATCAGCGCGTGGGCTTGTTGCTCGTCAAGGCAATGCTCCATCAGCGCGCGGCTGGCAATGCCTTCGTACATTTGCCCCGCCAGCACCGGGCTGGCACCGGGTGCGGCTTTCAGTGCTTGGACGGCGAGCGCCGGCGAAATGCTCAGCAGGCTGTTGTTAAAGCAGCTGGCCAAGTTCACATCGGGCAGGCGCCCGACATCGCCGCGCCAGACCAGTTTCAGGCCGCGCCGCTGGGCGTCCAGCACGCGCTGGTAGACGCTGGAGTCGCCCAGCCAGTCGTTGGGCACTTCTATCCACGGCGTCTCGGGCGGGGCGTGCTCCAGCACATCGCACAGCAGCTGGCGCGTTTGCGGCGCCAGCAGCAGCGGCGGCGATTGCGGCTCCCAGATTTCTTTCAGCGTGCGCAGCAGGTGCGCGGCGTCGATGTCAACGGTGCTGTCGGCCTCTTGGATAGCCAGTTCAATGCCGCACAGCGAACGCCCTCGGCCCCACAGCGGGCGGTAACCAAGAATGAGGTTGCCAAGAACGGATCGGGACATGGGTTAGAGCGCTAAACGCGGTGTACGAGAGGTGCTGTGCAGTATGCGGCGGACGCTTAGGAGATGTAGTTAAACAAAGACATTTTTTGCACCATTGCGTACGTTTGCAGCGCCGCTTGGTAGCCCATCTTGGTCTGCTCAAAGTCGGAAAAGCCTTTGACCAAGTCCATATCTTCAGCGCGCGAGCGATCGGCTTCGAGCTGGATGCTGCGCACTTCTTGGTCACCCGTGATGCGGTCAGCGCGGTTGAGCATGTCGCCGGCAAAACCGCGCAGGGCTGACAGGCGGTCCATGCCTTGGTCGATGTTCGCCAAACCATTCTGAATCACACTGCTTTGGTTCGCAGCGCTGCCGCTGGTGGCATTGCGAATGCCGGTGATGGCCGTGTCCAGTTCTTTAAACAGACTTTCCCCTGAATCCAGCATAAAAGCCATATCGCCATCAAGGGCTGTTGGAATGGAGGTGTTGCTGCCTGCTTGTTGGCCGGGCAAACCGTTGTCCTTGAATGCCGACGAATTGACAAAAGGCGTTATAGCGCTCCCCAGTGCGCTCAGCAGCGGCACGCCGCTGGTGTTGGTGCGGTTGGAGACGCTGAGCAGCTCCTCGCGCAGGGTTTGCAGCTGGCCGGCAATAATTTGCATCTCTTTGGCGCTATTGGCACCGTTGCCAGCGCTGACAAACAGGGCGCGCATTTCTTGCAGCAGGTCGACGGCATCGCCCAGCGTGGACTCGCCCTCGGCCATTGCGTTGCGTTGCAGACTGAGCGCTGATTGCTCGACTTTGATGCGCTCCATGCGCGTGATGGCGCGCTCGGCTTGGGCGGCGGCCACCGGGTCGTCGCTGGCGCGCAGCACGCGCTTGCCGGCAGTGAGTTTCTCGCTCTGCTCGGCCAGCGAGCTTTGGCGTCCGCCGATATTGCGGATTGAGTTGTCGTACATGTTGGCCGTGGCCACGCGGTTAATGATGCTCATGACGGTATCTCCAGAATGTGGTGGGCAGTGCGCCGTTTAGCGGCCAACGCTTTGCATCAGCGTGTCAAAAATATTGGACGCAATCGACAGCATCTTTGCGGAGGCTTGGTAGGCCTGTTGGTACTGCAGCAAGCGGGCGGCCTCTTCGTCCAAATTCACGCCAGAGATGCCAGTGCGGTCTTGTTCGAGGTTGTCGGCAATCGCGGTGGACAGGTTGGCGGCAAACATGGCGCTTTGCGTGCGCGTGCCGACTTGGGCCATCGCACCGGCAAAGCCGTCAGACAGCGTGGCACCGTCAAACAACACTTTGTCGCGCAGCGCCAGCATGGCACCGGCATTGCCCGCGTCGCGGGTGTACCAGTCGCCGTATTGCGGGTCTTTGGCATTGCCGACAGTGACGCTGTCACCGGTTTTGGGTGTGCCTTGCAGCGTGATTTCCCAGCCATCGACGGTGATGGGTTGGCCCGGCGTGTAAGGCAGGCCTGCTGTACCCGATGCCGGAGTGGTGGAGCCGTTCACCGTGTACGTGGACGGTGGGCCAGCATCGAAGGTGAACGTGACGCCAGTGCCTGTAGGGGGCAGCACCATTGCTGGGTCGGTCGGCTTGAGGCTGCCCAGTTGCAGCGTGCCCTGGTTGGTCGAACCCATAGCGGCGTTGATGGGGTTGGCCGCCGCCAGTTCGCGCGGCGAGAACTGCTGCGCCTGCATTTGCCCCGCCAAGCCTTGCATCGGGTTGAGCTGAAATTGGTCGTTGATGTTGGCACCAGCGAACGGGCCAGATGGCGTAGCGCCGTCGGTCAGCTGGAGGCCTTCGCCCAGCATGATGGCGTCCAGCGTGCTGGTGCCGGGTGCGGGGGTGGCGCTATTGTCAAACTGGAAGAATTTGCCGTCTGACTGGCGTGTCACCGTGCCGCTGTTGGTGCCGGTGAAAGTGACGTTGTAGCTCGACGCTTGCAGCTTGCTGGCGTCCACCACCGTTAGACCCATTTGGTTGGACGAAGTGTTGTTTTTGCCTGTCAGGGCATTGGCCAGCTCCAGCGGCTTGAACAGGTCTTTGCCGCGGTTGCCGTCCAGCGTCAGGCCCAGCTTGTTTTGGGTGTTCAGCGCGTCGGTGATGCCGGCGGCCATGCGCCCGAGCAGGGCGTAGCCCTCAGCCAAGTCGTTGTTTTGAAACTGCAGCAAGCCGGCGATAGTGCCGCCGCCTAGCATGTTTTGGTTCAGCGCCACCTTTTGCGCGTTGCCGGGCATGGAGAAAAACAGTTGCTGCTGCGTCAGGCTGCCGGGGAAAGCGTCGGGTGCGCCCAGCGACAGCGTGGCGGCGGTGTTGCCCAGCACCAGCGGCTGGCTGGAGCTGACAAACACACCAATGCTGCCGTCGTCGGCGGCAATTTGCGTGGTTTGGATGTGGACGTTCAGATCGCGGATCAGCTGGTCGCGCTTGTCCAGCAAATCGTTGGGGCTGTGGCCGTTGCCTTTGGCTTCGACAATTTGGGCATTGACGCTGGCAATGCTTTTGGCCAGTGCATTGATTTGCACCAAGCTGCCGTTGATTTGCTTATTGACCGAGTCGCCCAGCTCATCGAGCCGCTCAGAGGCACCGCGCATGCGCATGGCGGTTTCGTCCATGCGGGTCAGCGCCACGTTGCGCGCCGTCATGTCGGTGGGCGCGTTGGCCACGCCCGAGAAGGCATTCATCATGTCGTTGATGGCCGCGCCCAGCCCGGAAGGCCCGCCGCTAAATACGTCTTGCAGCTGCGTTAGGCGTTCTAAGCGCGCGTTGTCGCCGGCTTTGACGGCGGCGGCGGACGCCGCTTGGCGCGTCAGCAAGTCGCTGTGGGTGCGCAAAATAGCTTGCACATCCACCCCTTGGCCGATGTAGCCATTGCCGCTGTAGAGGCCTTGCACGGTTTCTTGCGACACCGTCTGGCGCGAGTAGCCCGGAGTTTTGACGTTGGCAATGTTGTGGCCAGTGGTTTGCAGGCCAATTTGGTTGGCCTGCAGGGCGCGCGCGCCAATGTTTAAGAGGCTCATAGTATTTCTCGTGCTTTAGGTGGCAAGTTGTGCTGGTGGCAAGCGGTGCAGGTGCTCAGGCCTGCGCGGCGCGCTGCACGCGCAAAGCGCTGTTGATGGCACCGCTCAATTTGCGGGCGTATTCGGGGTCGGTGGCGTAGCCGGCTTTTTGCAGCTCGGTGGCGTAGGCCACGGCAGAGTCGGTCTTGGCGCGCGCTTGCTCGTAGCGCGGGCTGTTGTTGATCAAGCGGGCGTAGTCTTTGAACGAGTCTTCGTAAGAGTCGTAGGCGCGAAACTTGGCCGTCACTTTTTGTGCGGTGCCGTTGATGTATTCGGTGGTGGTGATTTCGGCCACCTTGCCGCTCCAGCCCTTGCCGGCTTTGATGCCAAACAGGTTGAACGAGTTGCTGCCATCGGCGTTCTTGATCTCGCCCTTGCCCCAGCCGGTTTCGTGGCCGGCTTGGCCAATCATGAAGCTCGCTGGAATGCCGCTGGCCTGTGCGACGCGCTCGGCGGCGGCTTGGTGGTGTTGCACAAATTCATCGCGCCCTTTGGGGCCGGGGCCGCTGGCAGCTGGGGTGCTGTTGGCGCTGTTGGCGCTGCTGGCTGCGCTGCTGGCGATATGGCTGCGCTGGTACTGCAGGCTGGACATGCTCAAAGTGGAGGGCGCGACCAAGTTGGCCTCAGCGCCGCCCATTTGGCGCTCCAGCTGGCGGGCAATGGCCTCTGAGAGGCCGCCGGGCAGACCCGACATTTGCACCGATAACTGCTGATCGAGCATGTCGGTGCCTAAGTCGCCTTGTGAGCTGTCGAGCATCCCAGACTTCATCGTCGCCTCGCGCATGCTTTTGATCATTTCGCGCATGAACAGCGACTCGAACTGCTTGGCGGTTTCGCGCACGGCAGCAGCGCTGTTTTTGCCAGCTTCAGCCTTGAGGTGGTTGAGCGATTGCACGTCCACCGCTAAGGCGTTGGAGAGGCGCGCGCTGGTGTTGCTGGCAGCGCTAGAGGGGTTGGTCAAAGCCATGGTGGAGCACTCCTGGGGTAGGCCATCAGATGACTTCCAGCTCGGCGTTGAGCGCGCCGGCGGCTTTGATGGCTTGCAAGATGGCCAGCAGGTCTTGTGGTGTGACGCCCAAAGCATTGAGGGCGCGCACCACGTCGGTCAGCTGCGGCGAGGAAGGCACCTGAATCAGGTTGCCGGGTTCTTGGGTGATTTGGATGTCAGCCTTTTCACGCACCACGGTCTCGCCGCGCGAGAGCGGGTTGGGCTGGCTGATTACGGGCGTTGAGCTGATGGTGATGGCCAAGTTGCCGTGTGCAATGGCGCACGCGCCCAGCGTGACGGCTTGGTTGAGCACCACCGAGCCAGTGCGCGCGTTGATCACTACTTTGGCAGCGGGCGCGGTAGTTTCTATCGATAGCTCTTCGAGTTCGGCAATGAAGTTGACCCGCGCGCCGGGGCTGCTGGGGGCTTGCACTTGCACCGTACGCCCGTCCAGCGCCAGCGCTTGGTTGGGACCGAGACGCGCGTTGATGGCTTGGGCGACGCGGCGGGCGGTTTGAAAGTCTGAGGCGTTGAGCCCCAATGTGATGGTGCTGCCCTCGTGCAGCGGCGTTGGCACGGCGCGTTCGACCTGCGCGCCTTGGGGGATGCGGCCAGCGCTCAAGTGGTTGATTTGCACTTTGCTGCCGCCAGCGCCAGCACCGGCGCCGCCGACGACCAAGTTGCCTTGGGCCAGCGCATAAATTTCGCCATCGGCGCCGCGCAGCGGCGTGGCAATCAAGGTGCCGCCCTTGAGCGACTTGGCGTTGCCCATCGACGAGACGCTGACGTCAATGAACTGCCCCGGCTGCGCAAAAGCCGGCAGTTGCGCGGTGATGATGACGGTGGCGACGTTTTTGAGCTGTAGTCGGCTGGCGTTAGCGTCCGAGAGGCTGATGCCCATTTGCTGCAGGTAGTTGGACATGGCCTGCGTGGTAAACGGCATTTGCGTGGTTTGGTCGCCCGTGCCGTCCAAGCCGACGACCAGGCCGTAGCCGGTCAACTGGTTGCTGCGCACGCCTTGGACAGACGCTACTTCTTTGATGCGCACGGCCTGCGCGGGCAGGGCAGTACACAGAGCGGCAAACAAGGCTACCAGCGGAGCCAGTCGCCGAGCAGCGTGCCAAGGAAGGAGGGGGCGCAGAGCTTTCATGGCGTCAATTGTGGAAGGACACCTCCTTTTTAAATGGCCGGATAAGCGGCGCATTTACCCACCAATTGAGCCGCTGTACGCACATCTGCAGGTTTGATTGAAGAAAAAACAATAGCTGCTAGCGCACGTGTTTAAAGGGCTTGAGCATAAAAACAGCCTGAAACCCTTTAAACACGTGCGCTAGCAGCTCACTTTTTAGCGGGGCACCTGCCCGCTGCGCTGAATGCCCGTTAAAACGGCGAAACCGAGTTAAACGCCCGCGCCAGCCAGCCCATGGCTTGGACTTCGCTTTGCGCGCCGCGCCCGCGCGATTGCACGCGCACGTTGGCCACTTGCGACGAGGCGACGCGGCTGCCCGGCTGCAGCGCACGCGGATCGACCGTGCCCGAAAAGCGCAGCACATCGACGTTCTCGTTGACGCCGATTTGCTTCTCACCCGAGACCACCAAGTGGCCGTTGGGCAGTACTTCGATAACGGTGGTGGTGATGTTGCTCTCGAAGGTGTTTTGGCTGGTGGTAGCGCCGCCGCCTTCAAAGTCGCTGTTGCTGTTGCCGCCAATTTTGGCGCGTCCCAAGGTGCCCAGCGCGCCGCCCGAAAGAAACGGCAAAGCGGCGATGCCCGCGCTGGTCTCGGACTTGCGGCTGAGGTTGGACGAGGAGGTTTGGCTGGCGGTGACGCGCTCGGTGATCAAGATGGTCACGCTGTCGCCGACCAAGCGCGCGCGCCGGTCTTCCATCGCTGGGCGGTAGCTGGCGGTGCTGAACAGGCTGCCGGTGGCGGGCCCTTGCGTGCGCGGCGCAGCGGCCAAGGGCGGTGGCGCCGTCGGCAGTAAGTCGACCGGTGGCGGCGGCGACAGCGGGCCGGCGCAGCCAGTGCAAAACACCACCAACGCAAGCGCAGCGGCAACAGGGGGAGAGGTGAAAGTGGACATAGCAGCTATCAAATCTGGTTGAGCTTGGCCAGCATCTGGTCCGAAGTCGAGATGGCTTTGGAGTTCATCTCGTAGGCGCGCTGGGTTTGGATCATCATCACCAGCTCTTCGACCACGTTGACGTTGGAGGCTTCCAAATAGCCCTGCATCACTTGGCCGATGCCGTTGGCGTCGGGCGCGCCGGTTTGCGGGTTGCCCGAAGCGACCGATTCGCGAAACAGGTTTTGACCTACTGGCTCCAAGCCGCCCGGATTGATAAAGGTGGCCAGCGTGAGGTTGGCACCGCCCAGCTTGGCCCCGGTTTTGTCGAAAAATTCGACCAAACCTTGCTTGCTGACGCTCATCTTGACGGTATCGGGTGGCACGGTGATGCCGCCCGAGAGCGGGTAGCCGCCCGCATTGACCAGCTGGCCGGTCGAGTCGGGGTTGAAGGTGCCGTCGCGGGTGTAGGCGATGGTGCCGTCAGGCATGTCGATTTGGAAAAAACCGTCGCCGTTGATGGCCAGATCGAAGTCTTTGCCGCTGGCTTGGGGCGTGCCTTGGCGAAAGTCGCGGCTGGTGGAGACGACGTTCACACCCAGACCCAAGTGCAGGCCCGTGGGCAGCTGGTTTTGCTCGCCAGTGGCGGCACCGACTTGGCGCTGGTTTTGGTAAATCAGGTCTTGAAACACCGCGCTGGCGCGTTTGTAGCCAGTGGTGGAGACGTTGGCCAAGTTGTGCGAGACGACGTCCATCTGCGTCTGCTGCGCCGACATGCCAGATTTGGCGATCCACAAAGAGTTGATCATGGTGATTCCTTCGGTAAGGGCTGCGGGCGCGCTCGCGTCAGCCGTTCAGACTGAGCAATTGGCCGGCCGACTTGTCGTTCTGTTCAGCGGTTTGCAGCAGCTTGATTTGTTGCTCGAACTGGCGCGAGGCGGCGATCATGCCGACCATGCATTCGACCGGGTTGACGTTGGAGCCTTCGAGCGCGCCCGACAGCATGCGCGCAGCCGGGTCGTTGGGCAGCGGGTTGCCACTGGCGGTGCGAAACAGCCCGTCGTCGCTGCGCTTGAGTGGCTCGTCGGCGGTGGGTGAGGCCAGTTTCAGCCGCGCAATTTGGGTCGATGGCTCGCCGGGGACGGTGGCCGTAATCGTGCCGTCCGCGCCCATCATGATTTGCGCGCCTTGGGGCACATCAATCGGCGCGCCGCCGTCGGACAGCACTGTGAGGCCCAGCGGGGTCAGCAGCTGGCCGGTGTCGGAGACTTCAAACACGCCCGAGCGGGTATAGGCCTCGGTGCCGTCCAGCCCTTGCACCGCAAACCAAGCGTTGCCCAGCGCCATCGCGTCTAAGCTGCGCCCGGTGCGCGTCGCCGGCCCCGAGGCTTCGGAGTGGCCAGAGGTGGCTTCGAGCGCAAACACCCGGGTGGTCGAGCCTTCGCCCTCGATGGGTACCGAGCGAAAGGTAGACATTTCCGCGCGAAAGCCCTGCGTGGAGGCATTGGCCAAGTTGTTGGCCAACACCGCCTGCCGATGCGCGGCCGCATTGGCACCGGTCATGGAGGTGTAGATGATGCGATCCATAGCAGTAACTCCGGGTGTGCTTTAGGGGTGGCTTTTTATTAGCGCAGGTTGACCAGCGTGGACATCACTTGGTCTTGTGTTTTGATGGTCTGGGCGTTGGCTTGGTAGGAGCGCTGCGCGGTCATCATGTTGACCAACTCGGCGGTCAAATCGACGTTGGATTCTTCCAGCGCACCGGCGCGCAGCGTGCCAAAGCTGCCGCTGCCGGGCTTGCCGTCCACCGGAGCGCCGGAATCAGCCGACTCGACCCAGTTGTTGCCGCCCACGGCGGTGAGGCCTTGCGGGTTGCGAAAGTTGGTCAGGGCCAGTTGCGCCTCGGCACGGGTGATGCCGTTGGAGTAGCTGGCCACGACAGTGCCGTCGCCAGCGATGTTGATGCTTTTCAGCTCGCCGGCAGCGTAGCCGTCTTGTTGCAGGTCAGAGATAGCGAATTTCGTACCGAATTGGGTGGCACCCGACAGATCTATTTCCACATCCCAAGGTGCAGGTGGATTGTTGGGGTTGGCTTTGGACGGATCTACGTTGACCGTCAGGGGGGAGGTGCTGGCGGTTGCGTCGTACTTGCCGTTGCCATCGAATACGACGTTGCCTAGGTTGTTGCCCACAACGGGTGGGGTGGCGGCCGGATCGTCGAGCGCGTCCCAGACTTCCCAGGTATTGGCCGTACCCGTCTTTACGAAGTACAGATTCACGGGTACGGCCACACCTTGGCTGTCGTACACGTTGACGGAGGTGCCATAGGTGGAGCGGGGCGTCTCAGGAATGGGCGGTACTGCGGTGGGATTGGCTGCAGCATCTTTGGCGCGCGCATCGAGGTTCAAGGTGATAGTGGTGCTGCTTGTTTGCTTGGCCGCGATGGGCGAGCCGATAGGAAATGACAGCGGCGTGGTGGTTGAGCTGGCAATGCCCGTATCAGGATCGACCTTGTAGCCCATGACGCGGGCACCATCGTTGGTCATGACATCACCGTTTTTATCTTGTTTGAAGTTGCCAGCGCGCGTGTAGGCCGCCGAGCCATCGGGCAGCTGTAGCTTGAAAAAGCCGCCGCCGTTGATGGCTACGTCTAAGCCGTTGCCGGTCATGTTCAGACCGCCTTGGCTAAATTGTTGCGAGATGGCGGCCACTTCCACGCCAAAGCCGGCTTTGCCAGTGCCGCCATTAAAGCCAGCCATAGAGTTAGCGACTAAGTCAGCGAATTCAGCGCGCGAGGCTTTGAAGCCGACGGTGCCGGAGTTGGCGATGTTGTGGCCAATGACGTCCAGATTTTTGCTGGCAGCGTTGAGGCCGGATATGCCTTGTTGAAAACCCATGGTGTGCTCCTGATAGGAAAAAAGGTGAGGGCGCGGTGTGGCGTTAGAGGACGGACTTGATGGTGCCGAAATCGACGGTATCGCCGCGGCCCAGTTGCAGTTGCAGGGCGCCGTTTTCTTGGCTGACCCCCACCACTTGGTCGATGGTCAGCGGTGTGGCTGGCACGTTGGCCTCGCCGTTTTGGGCGACTACTTTGAAGTGCAGCGGACCGCTGTCGGGGTGGGCGCTGGCATCCCATTCAAAGTTGAAACGCCCCTCTTTGAGGGAACCCAACTCCACCACGCCCAGCTCTTTGCCGCTGGCATTGAGCACTTGCACTTTGACGCTGGCCGCTGAGGCGGACAGATCCAGCGCACCGTAGGCGATGTTGGTTTCGGCGTTGATGGCCATCGAGTCGCCTTCCACCAGCACTTGGCGCCCGACCATGGCGCTGCCTTGCAGCATTTGCTGGGCAGAAAACTGGCTGACCAAGCCCTGGACGGTCGCGTTGAGTTGCTCGATGCCGGTGACGGTGTTGATCTGCGCAATTTGCGAAGTCATCTGCGCGTTGTCCAGTGGGTTCATCGGGTCTTGGTTGTTCAACTGGGCGACGAGCAGCTTCAAAAATCGGTCTTGCGAGTTGGCTGCATCGTTGGCGTTGATGTTTTTCGTGCCGGTGCTGGCGCTGTCGACGCCGGTGCTGGACGAGTTGGAGGTGATGGCGGAGGTCATGCAGGTGTGCTTTCAGAAATTGGGCAAAGGCGTGCGGGCGCTTATTGGCCCATTTGCAGCGTCTTGAGCAGCAGCGTTTTGGCGGTGTTCATCACTTCGACGTTGTTTTGGTACGAGCGCGAGGCCGAAATCATGTTGACCATCTCCTCGACCGCGTTGACGTTGGAGTGCGTCACATAGCCCTCTGCATCAGCCAGCGGGTGGGTCGGATCGAGTTGGCGCCGGCCAGGCTGCTCGCTTTCTTGGATCGATTTGACGCGCACGCCGCTAGCGCTATCGGCACCCATCGGGGTGGTTTCAAACACCACTTGGCGCGCTTTATAGACTTGGCCATCGGGCCCGGCCACGGCATCGACGTTGGCCAAGTTGCTGGCAACGACGTTCAGGCGCTGCGATTGCGAGCTGATGGCGCTGCCCGAGACGCTGAAAATGGAGAACATTGACATGGCGGGGTGTGCTTTCTAAGTAAGGCGAGTAAGGCAGGTGCTTACTGGCCTTGAATGGCGCTGAGCATGGTTTTGGAGCTGCCGTTGATAAAGCGCAGCGTCGCTTCGTAGCGCACGGCGTTATCGACAAAGTTGGCGCGCTCGCGGTCTAAGTCCACGGTGTTGTTATCTAGGCTGGGCTGGGTTTGCACGCTGTAGCCCAGCGCGCTGTCGCGGTCGCTGTGAAAGCGCACCGTGGGCAGTGGGATGTGGCGCGGGTCGCTGGTCGAGGCGGCGCGGCTGCTGGCGCTGCGGGCGCTGCGCTCGCTGGCCTCGGTGGCTTCTTTCAAGGTAGCCACAAAGTTGACGTCGCGGCCGACGTAGCCGGGGGTGTCGGCGTTGGCAATGTTGCTGGCAATGGCACGCTGGCGCTCGGAGCGCACCAAGAGGGCGTTGCCGTGAAATCCCAAGTTCTGGGTCATCTTGTCGAGCATGGTGTGCCTTTGCCGAAGATTGCAGAAACGGCTGACCGCTGTGGGCGGCATCCGACGTCAATGAATTATGGAAACGCAGCGGTTTTGTGAAGCGGCGAAGAAGCCGGGTATTTCTGCGCTGTTTGGCGCTTTGGCTGGCACTGAGCTGCCTATAGTTCCAGCAGTGAAATGGCCTGTTGCGCAGGCGCTGACCCCTTTTTTCAGGAGGCAAACCATGCCGCTTTCTTTTTCTGCCCCGTCTTTGTCAGCGCCTTGGCGAGCTGCTGCAGCGGCCGCAGTGCTCGCTGTCACGGCTTTGGCGGTTTTGCCAGCCCAAGCCCAAACGACCCCCGACTTGGGCCAACTCACCCAAAGCTGGGTTGATGCCGCCTTGCAGCAAACACCGCAAAGCACGCCGCTGCGCATGGAGGTCGATGTCGGCGCGCTCGATGAGCGCCTGCGTTTGGCGCCGTGCGCCCGCGTGGAGCCTTATTTGCCGGCTGGCGCGCGTTTGTGGGGGCGTTCGCGCTTGGGGCTGCGCTGCTTGGAAGGCCCGACGCGTTGGAATGTGTTTTTGCCGTTGACCATCAAGGCCTATGGCCCGGCGTGGGTGCTGACCAGCAACGTGGCGATGGGCGCTGAGCTGAGCGCGGCCGATGCGACGCAGGCCGAGGTCGATTGGGCGGCCGAGCCGGCTGCCGTGGTCGCCGATCCGTCGATGTGGGTGGGGCAGGTGGCTTCGCGCCAGTTGATCGCCGGTCAAACGCTGCGCCAGTCGATGGTGCGCCCGCCGCATCTGTTCAAGGTCGGTGCCCAAGTGCGCGTGGTGGCCGAAGGGCCAGGATACGCCGTCACTTCGATGGGACAAGCGCTGGCCGCCGGTGCCGTTGGTCAGACCGTGCGCATCCGTATGGGCAATGGCCGGATAATCAGCGGCATTGTCGATGAGACCGGCGCCGTTGCAGCGGCTCTTTGACATCCGCAAAAGGCATCCACACAGCCGTTGCTCGACCTGCCCACGCCATAAATCGCTAAAGTAAGTGGCGAACCGGTCGAAAATACAAGCTACTGATGCCCTACGTTACAACGGGTGCTGGAGAGAGTGATGAAAATAGGACAAAAACCGGAATTGCCCAGCGCTGTAGCGCAGGCCACAGGCTCTGCCAAGCAGCAGGCTAGGACGGGTGCGCCCGCTGCCGCCAAAGCTGCCGGTGCGCCTGTGTCGTTTTCGTCCGCCACCCGTGACATGGTGCCTGTCAGCCGCAGCACCAGCGATTTTGATGTAGACCGCGTCAATGCAATGCGCGCTGCGATTGCCAATGGCACGTTTCAGTTCAGCGCCCAAGCCGTGGCCGACAAGATGCTGGCCACTGCCTATGAGATGCTGTCACCCGCGCGTGCTTAAGCAGATTTTTCTATCCGCTCGTTCCCCCCCCTTTTTCTCTCCTCTCCTTTAACTGACCACTGGTGCTGTCTGTTATGCAACTAGAACAAATCCTTGTCTTGGTAGAGCAGCAGCTCGCGCAGGTGACTGGCAACTTGTTGGCCAACGATGCGCTGGCGCTGGAGCGCAGCAGCGATAGCCTGCGCCAAGCTGTCACGCATTTTGCAGAAGCCATCGCCATCGCGCGCCGCCAACAGGCGTTATCGCCGGCGTTGCTGCAGCGCATGCAAGACATTACTACCCGTCTGGGCGCACAGCGCCAAGGTTTGGCCCGCATGGCAGCCGCCACGGAGCGCCTGGCTGCCGTGTTGGTGCCGACGGCTCCGGACTCCACTTACGGGCGCGCGGTTGGCGTGCGCAGTGTCTCTGGCCCCGGAGCGCGGATCTACAGCTCGGCCTACGCGCACTGACTAATCAAAAACAATAGCTGCTAGCGCACGCATTCATTGGCTTTCAGGCCTATTTCAATCTGAAAGCTAATAAACACCAGCGCTAACAGCTCACATTTTTAAATGAGTTGATCCCTAAAGCTGCGCGTCTCAATGGCTGCGCATCTTGGCGCGCAAGCGGGCAATGGACTGGCTGTGCAGTTGGCAGACGCGCGATTCGGTCACGCCCAGCACGGCAGCAATCTCTTTCAGATTCATGTCGTGCTGGTAGTACATGCCCATGATGTATTGCTCGCGCTCGGGCAGTGCTTCGATGGCTTTGGCCAAGGCGGTGCGCATACGTTGGTCGCGCAGCAGCTCCATTGGGTCGGCACCGTCGTTGTCGGGCACGTCGTGGCGTTCTAAAAAGCTTTCTTCGCCGTCTTCGCTGCTGCGTGTCAGGTCTTCCAAATACACCAATTGCGTGCCGCGCACTTTGCCCAGCAGGTTTTGGTAGTCGGGCAAAGACAAATCCATTTCAGCAGCAATCTCAGATTCGAGCGGGCTGCGACCGAGTTTTTGCTCGACGCGCTGCACGGCTTTTTCAATGTCTTTTTGGCTTTTGCGCGAGCTGCGCGACATCCAGTCGCCCTCGCGCAGTTCGTCCAGCATCGCCCCGCGAATGCGCTGGGTAGCGAAGGTTTCAAACTGCACGCCCTGCGCGGTTTCAAAGCGCGACAGGGCTTCCGTCAGGCCAATCATGCCGACCTGAATCAGGTCATCGAGTTCGATGTTGGGGGGGAGTTTGGCAATCATATGGTGCGCCAGCCGCCGTACCAGCGGCACATGCTGGCGTACTAACGCTTCACGCTCGAGCTGGCCTTTGGCGGTGTAGATCACGGGTCAGTGCCTTTGGTGAAAAGGCGGGTAGCTCTCGGTCAGGGAGCGCGGGTTGGCTGGTGCAGCGTAAGCCGGCGCGCCGTGGCTGGGCGCGCCAAGGGTGCCAGCGTTTTCCAGCAGGCGCAGCGCTAAGCGCTGCATGTCTTGCGCGCTAGCGGCGTAGATGCTGGTAGTGCCAATCTGCTGCCCCAAGTGGCGCGCAGCGCATTGGCGCAGTGTGTGCAGCTCGCCATCAATCTCGCGCCGCTGTGCCGGCCGGTCTGAGTCGGTAATACAGGCCACTGTGCCCGCTATGCCGGTGTGTAGCGCCAGCTGTTTCAGTTGCTTGTAGCTGCTGACGATGCCGGACTTGCCCGGTTGCATCAGCAGCAGCGGCGCGGTGGCCGTGCCTTTGAGCAGCGGCGTTGACAGCGTGGCAACCGAGGCATAGACCACGATCAGCGCATATTGGCGAAACAGCGGTTGCAGCGCTTGCAGCGGCTGCGACACGTGCGGCGAGTTAAACGCCAGCGTGTACAGACCCTGAAACGCCGGTATCACCGCCAGTGACGAGGCGTGGGCACCGCCGATGGCAAAACTGCCGTTGCCGCGTGGCGTGCTGGTCAGCAGGTGCTGCAGACCGGGCGCTGCGTAGCTTTCTTCTGCCGTGCCGTCGAGCACGATCACTGGATAGCCCAAGCGCTGCAGGTGCGAGCACACCTGCCACAGGGTTTCCAAGGCACGGCCATTGGGGCCTTGGCTGACCACGGCGCTCAGGCGCAATTCGATCTCGGGCGTATGGCAGTGCAGGCTGGTGCCTTGGTGCAAGCTAAGGTCAAGCATCGATCAGCCCCCTTTCAAAGGATTGGTCTGGCGTGTGGGAGAAGAAGAAGTTCAGGTCGCTGGCTTTGGGGTCAAACGCCGAGCGGGCCGAGGCGCGCATCGAGGTGTTGATCAGCTTGTTGCCGTCGGCAGCTTCCCAGTCTTCGGGGACGCGCTGGCCGTTGGTCACGCCGCGCAGCACCATCTGGTGGCGAATCAGCGCGTCGATCGAGGGGCCAAGCTTGGCGGCTTCGTCAATTTTGGACAGGATGGCTTGTTGCGAGCCGTCGGTCTTGAAGGCGGCCAGTGTGTCGTCCAGCGTGTCGCCGTGGCAGCCGGCGTTGAGTACCAGCAGGCGCTTGACGTGCGGCAGGTTCAGGACATCCAGCATGTCGCGCTTGCGCGGGTCGCGCGGCGCGACGCCGGTGGTGTCGATCAACACCATTTTTTTGCCGCTCAGCAGGCTCAGCAGGTCTTGCAGCGCAGCTTGGTCGTGTGCCAAGTGGGCCACCACGCCTAGCATCCGGCCATAGGTGCGCAGTTGTTCGTGGGCGCCGATGCGGTAGGTGTCGAGCGTGATCAGGCCGACGCTGCTGGGGCCATGCTGGCGCGCGCACATGGCGGCCAGCTTGGCGGTGGTGGTGGTTTTGCCGACGCCGGTCGAGCCGACCAGCGCGTAGATGCCGCCTTCTTCGTACAGCGGGCGGGAGTTGGCATCGGTTTTGAGGTTGCGCTGCAGCACCTCCATCAGCCAGCGCACGGCTTCGGTAGCGCCCATGCTTTCTGGTAGGCGCTCCAATACAGCGCGTGCCAGCGAGGGTGAGTAACCGGCGCGAATCATCTTCAGCATCAGATTCGACTGGATTGGGTTTTGGCGCGCCTGCCCCAACCATGACAGCGTGTTGAAGCGGTCTTCAATCAAGTCCTTCATCGACTGCAACTCGCTCATCAAGCCTTGTTGGCTTATGGCGACGGGCGCTGCTGGTGCTACCGGAGTGGCGCTGTGGGCACTGTTGCGCAGCACACGCATGGCCGAATCGTTTTTTGCTGCCGGCGCGGGCGCAGCCATCGGGGCGGGTGGGCGCAAAGGGTTGTGGCGTGTGACGGCTGGGGCGCTGGCGGGTGTGGACTGGGCGTGGTGCGATGGGGCTTGTTCGTAAGCCGGTTCATCAAACTCGGCATCACTGCCGCCACCGTGTAAGGCCTCATGGCGGCGGCGGAGCATCCGCTCGCGCACATAGTCTTGGAAGGACAGCGTGCTCATTGCCAGCTGCTCGGTGTCTTCTTCGACCGGGTTGCGCGCTTCGCTGGCCGCGGCTGTTGCTGCCGCGTGTGTCGATGGTTCTGTGCGGCGCTGCACTGAAGTGGGTGCGCTGCCGGGGTGGTCGAGTGCCTCGATCGAGTCTTCGGCGGTGGCGACGACCTCAACGCCGGTGGCTGTGGGGCGATTGGACAAAATCAGGGTGCCGTCGCCAAAGGTCATGCGGGCCTTGGCCAAGGCCTCACGTGAGGTGGCAGCGTGGAAGCGTTGGATATTCATGCTGAGGCTCCTTGCAGGACTGGGCCAATGCGGATGGTGTGTGTTTCAGGAATTTCGCTGTGCCCCAGCACTTGCAGGCGCGGCGCTACACGGCGCACCAAGCGGGAGATAGCGCTGCGGATAGCGTCCGGTACCAACAAGCAAGCGGGCAGACCGATTTCTTCTTGTTTCAGGGCGACTTCCGCCGCTCTTTGCGTCAGGATGTCGGCGACGCCGGGATCCAGTGCCGGACCGGCTGTGTTGCCGAGGGCTTGCACTAGCAGGCGCTCAAGACCGGGTTCGATGGCAATGACACTGAGTTCACGTGTCGGGCCATAAATTTGCTGCACGATGGCCGGCGACAAGGCAATGCGCACGCGCTTGGCCAGCTCGACCGGGTCGGTGGTGTGGACCGCGTGCTCGGCCAGTGTTTCGATGATGGTGCGGATGTCGCGGATGTGCACCGACTCTTCCAGCAGCAGCTGCAGCACCCGTTGAAACGTTGCAATCGAGACCATTTTGGGAACCACTTCTTCAATCAGTTTGGGGGCCAGTTTGGCCACGTGCTCCACCAACTGCTGGGTCTCGGTGCGACTGAGCAACTTGGCGGCTTGTACCTGCATCAAGTGTGACAAATGTGTCGCCATCACGGTTTCCGAATCAACCACGGTAAAGCCTGCCATTTGTGCCGCTTCTTTTTGTTGTTCGTCGATCCAGTGGGCGGGTAAACCAAACGCCGGGTCGGTGGTGGGTGTGCCAATCAGCGGGGTCGAGATGCCGCCGGGGTTGATCGCCAAGTGCATGCCGGGGAAGGCTTCGCCCTCGCCTACCATCACGCCGCGCAGGGTGATGCGGTAGCCACTGGGCTTGAGTTCGAGGTTGTCACGCACGTGCACGGGTGGTGGCAAGAAGCCCACTTCTTGGGCAAACTTGCGGCGCACGCCCTTGATGCGGG
>JAGNUJ010000192.1 GCA_017987055.1 Giesbergeria sp. | reverse complement strand
GCAGGGTGTGGCCGTCGGTGACGTGAATCTTGACGGTGTCCAGGGCGCTGGCAAACACGATGTCGCCGGTCAGCGCAATCAGGTCGTGCGCGCCGTCGCCTTGCGCGCTGGCAATGGCGGCCTTGAGCTCGGCCAAGGTGCTGGCGGTGGCGGTGTGCAGCACAAAGTCGTACCCGGCCAGCGCGCTGGCCTGCAGCACCGGAGCCGCTTCAATGCTGCCGCTGGCCACTTCCAGCGCCCAGTCGCCGCCCCGGCCTGCGCCGCCAGTGCTGTTGCTGGACGCGGCCACGTCGGCACCGGTGGCCTGCGCCAGCGCGGCCACAAACGCCGCGCCCTGCTCGCCCGCGCCCACGTTGCAGCCGTACAGCAGCAGGTCGCCGCCCGGGGCCAGTGCTGCGCCCAGGGCCTGCAGGTCGGCCTGGTGCTGCGCCAAGTTGCCGGCAAACAGCGGCCCCTTGCCCAGCAGCAGCACGCCTGCGTCGCCGTGCGAGACCACGCTGATGCTGGCCAGGCCCTGCTCGCCCTGCAAGGCGCGCGCCATTTGCGCGGCACCGTCTTCATGGTCGTTGAGCACCACGGCCTGCACGCCCGGGCGCAGCGCTGCCAGGATGGTGTGCAGGTCTTGCACGCGGCTGTCAATAAAAACGACTTCGCGCAGGGCGGGGGGTGTGGGGAGGTTCATATCGCTAATTTTTTGCATGAAATACGGCTCCAGCGCTTGTGTAACGTGCGCTTTATGCTATTTATTTAATAGTAAATTTAAACCCTAACACCCGCTTCTGGGGGGAGGGCGTTGCGCACAGCACAGCGCTGGCGCAGTCTAGGAAGACTGCGCCAGCGCTGTCCATAGCCCAAAAGGATTAACCGGCAAACAAGTCGATCTCAGCAATACTTGCCCCATGCCTTCACCCGCCACCTTGCTTTTGGTCGATGACCACGCCCTTTTTCGCACCGGTTTGCGCCTGATCGTGCAAGACCATCCCAGCGTCGGGCGCATTGCCGAGGCCGGCTCCATCGCCCAAGCCTGCGCCTTGCAACTGCACGACGCGCGCTTGATTCTGTTGGACATTCAGCTGCCCAGCATGAGCGGGCTGGAGGGCATGCACCTGCTGCGCCGCGCTTGCCCGCTGGCGCGCATCGTGCTGGTCTCGGCCAGCATGGCGCCCGACGCGGTGCACCAGGCGCGCACGCGCGGTGCCGACGGCTTTTTGCCCAAATCGGCCAGCGCCGACGACATCTTGCAGGCCATCACGCAGGCGCTGGCCGGCAAGCCGTGCTTTCCCGACTACCAGCACCACTACGGCCACCTGCTGCCCAGCGATAACGCGCCCCGGGACGCACCCACGCTGACCACGCGCCAGCTCGAAGTGCTGACCTTGCTGTGCCTTGGCAAGCCCAACAAAGTAATTGCGCGCGATTTGGGCCTGAGCGAAAACACCGTGCGCGTCCACGTAGCCGCCATTTTTGTGCAACTGGGCGTCAACAGCCGCAGCACCGCGCTGCTGACGGCGCAGCGCTTGGGCCTACTCAACACCGCGCCCGTCTTGGCGACGCCAGCGGCTTAAAGATGGCCTACCTGCCCCTGCACCCTGCGCTGCAGCGCCTTTGGTACGCCCTCAACCAGCCAGAGTGCAGCGAAGTTTTGGCCGAACAAGTGCTGCTGCTGCGGCGCAGCTTTCCAATGACGCTGGCAGCCTCGCTGCTGACGTCTGGGGGCGCGTTCTTAATGCTGTCTTTGGTGATGCCGCGGCACATCGTGCTGTGGTGGCTGGGGGTGCATTTGCTGGTGGTGGTGGCCGTTTATCTGGCCTTGCGGCCCCTGCCGCGCCCTGACAAAACCCCGCACCAAGACGCCCGGCGGCTCACCGTCTGCATGGCGGCGATGGGCTTGATCTGGGGCAGCTTGGGGCTGCTGGTCTGGCAGTTCAGCGACAGCATCAACGGGGTGATTTACTACATTGGCATTTTGAGTGCAGTCTCCTCGGGGGCGCTGGGGCTGGGAGCGCCGATGTACCGCGCCTACATCGCCTACCTCAGCTGCACCGTCAGCGGCGCGCTGGCCGCGCTGCTGCTCACGCCAGCGCCGGTCGCTCTGGCGGCTATGGTGATGGTGATGGCCTATTACGCCCTGACCTGCCTGCATGCGCGCAACTTGGCACAGTCGGCGCGCAACAGCATCTTGCTGAAATTTGACAACCAGCGGCTAGTGATCGAGCTGCGCGCCCAAGGCCGCCACGCCCGCCAAGCGCAAGAAGCCGCTGAGCAGGCCAGCCAAGACAAATCGCGCTTTTTAGCCGCCGCCAGCCACGACCTGCGCCAGCCGCTGCACGCAATTGGCCTGTTTTTAGAAGCCCTGCAGCGCAGCCCCTTGAACGCGCACCAAACGCTGGTGCTGGGCCATGCGCGCTCGGCCTCGGGGGCGGCGGCGGAAATGCTCAGCACGCTGCTGGACTATTCGCGCCTCGAAGCCGGCGTGGTCAAGGCGCGGCGCACTTCGTTTGCGGTGCAGCCACTGCTGCAAGCGCTGGAGCAAGAATTTGGCGTCGAGGCCGACAGCAAAGACCTGTACTACCGCACCCGCGAGACCTCGGCAGCGGCTTTTGCCGACCGCTCGCTGGTCGATTTAGTGATGCGCAATTTAATCTCCAACGCCCTGCGCTACACCCACCACGGCGGCGTGC
>JAGNUJ010000191.1 GCA_017987055.1 Giesbergeria sp. | reverse complement strand
ATTGCCGATGCCTTGTTGATTGGCCAGCGCATGGGCCAAGTGCCGCCCGACGTGCCGACCGTGCCGCTGCAAAAAGACGTAGAGCAGCAGCAAAAAACCCTGCGCCTCAAGCCCGAGGCGCTGGAGCGCACGCTGGATTTGGACTTGCGCCAGCAGAGCGACTTGGCGCGCAGCCACCTGCTGCACCGCTTGCGTTTGATTGATGTGCCGTGGGGCCGGGTCAGCCGCACCGGGCGCACCGGTAGCGGCACCTTCCATGAAATCTGGCAACTGCAATGGCAGCCTGAATTTGTCGTCAGCCTGATTGAGGCCAGCCAGTGGGGCCAGACGCTAGAAGTCGCCGCCACCGCGTGCAGCTTGGAGCAGGCGCACAACGCCAAAAACCTGCGCGAGCTGTCCGAGCTGGTCAACCAAGTGCTGTTGGCCGACTTGGCACCCGCCGTGCAGGCCATCACGCACATCTTGGAAAACCGCGCCGCCGTCAGTGGCGACACGCTGCAACTGCTGCAAGCGCTGCCCCCACTGGCCAACGTGTTTCGCTACGGCAACGTGCGCCAAACCGATACCGCGATGGTGGCGCACATGCTCGACAGCCTGATCGTGCGCGCCGCCATCGGCCTGCCGCTGGCGTGCAGCGGCATCGGCGACGACAGCGCCGACAACCTGCGCACCACGCTCTTGGCTGCGCACAGCGCCGTGTCGCTGCGCGATGCACCCGAGCAAACCCAAGCGTGGCAGCGCGCTCTGCGCCTGATGACCGACAGCAGCAGCGTCCACCCGCTGCTGCAAGGCTTGGCCGCACGCCTGCTGCTGGACGACGGTATTTGGCAAGCCGTTGACGCGGCGCAAGCGCTGTCGCTGCACCTGTCCAGCGGCACCGAGCCACTGCAAGCGGCGGCGTGGCTCGAAGGCTTTTTGAACCGCAACGCGATGGTGCTGCTGCACGACAACCAACTGTGGCAACTGGTCAACGACTGGCTGTGCAGCCTAGGCGAAACGCACTTCGTCCACATCCTGCCGCTGGTGCGGCGCACCTTTTCGGCTTTTAGTGCCAGCGAACGCAACGACTTGGCGCAGCGCGCCCGCCAAGGCGGCACGGCGCATGCCAGCGCCCATACCGCCGTTGCGGCCAGCGCGCCGCCGTGGGACTTTGAGCTGGCCGCGCTGCCGGTGCCGCTGCTGCAAACCATTTTGGGAATTGCACCATGACCGAATCGACCCTCAACACCCCGGCGGTGAGCCCTATGGTCAGCGAAGAAGAGCGCCTGCGCCGCTGGCGTTTGGTGCTGGGCGGCGAGGCTGACAGCGCCTGCGGCAAGCTCTCGGGCACAGCGGCGGAGATGGACCAAGCGCTGGCCGCGCTGTACGACGCGGACGGCAAAAACAGTCTCGGCCAAAACAGCCGCAAAGGCGGGCGCGCAGGTTCGTCGCCCAGCGTGGCGCGCTGGCTGGGTGACATCCGCAAATACTTTCCAGCGTCGGTCGTACAAGTGATGCAGCGCGACGCGCTGGAGCGCCTTGACCTGCGCAGCCTGCTGCTAGAGCCAGAAATGCTGGAGAGCGCCCATGCCGACGTGCATTTGGTGGCCAACCTGATTGCGCTGTCGGGCGTGATTCCGGCCAGCACCAAAGACACCGCCCGCATGGTGGTGCGCAAAGTGGTCAATGAACTGCTGAAAAAGCTGGAAGAGCCGATGCGCTCAGCCGTCACCGGCGCCCTGGACCGCAGCCAGCGCAACCGCCGCCCGCGCCACAGCGAAATCGACTGGAACCGCACCATCCGCGCCAACCTGCGCCACTGGCAGGAGGAATACCGCACCATCGTGCCGCAGCAGCTGATTGGCTATGGCCGCAAAGCGCGCAGCCCGCAGCGCGAAGTGGTGCTGTGCATTGACCAAAGCGGCTCGATGGCGGCCTCGGTGGTGTATTCGAGCATCTTTGGCGCGGTGATGGCGTCGTTGCCATCCGTTGCCACCAAGCTGGTGGTGTTTGACACCACCATCGTCGATTTGACCGAGCAGCTGGACGACCCGGTCGAGCTGCTGTTTGGCGTGCAACTGGGCGGCGGCACCGACATCAACGGCGCGGTCGGCTACTGCCAGTCCATCATCCGCGAGCCGCGCAACACCATCTTGGTGCTGATCTCTGACCTGTACGAAGGCGGCGTCGAGGCCAATTTGCTGCGCCGCGCGGCGTCGCTGGTCGAGTCCGGCGTGCAATTCATCACCTTGCTGGCGCTGAGCGACGAAGGCGCACCGTCTTACGACCGCGCACTGGGCGCCAAGCTGGCCGCTTTAGGCGTGCCGTCGTTTGCCTGCACGCCGGACGCCTTTCCGGGGCTGATGGCGGCGGCGATTCGCAAAGAAGACATCAACGCGTGGGCGGCCGGGCAGGGGCTGGTGACGACGGCGAAAAGCGGGCATTGAAACCGGCTGAAATCATCAAAAATAATAGCTGCTAGCGCTTGTCATACAAGGGCTAGAGGCCGATTTAGCTTAAAACCTCTCAGTGACCAAATGCGCCCAGAGGTACTGGAGAAGCCGCAGCACATCGGCTTTGATGGTTAGCACTTGATCCGGTGCGCGGCAAACCCTGCCGTTCAGGGCAGGGTCAAGAGCGCGGACGGCAAAGCCGTCCTGGTGGTTTGGATTGGTTTTAATGCGGCGTCTGCTGCTGCTCGATGTACTGGCGAATGAC
>JAGNUJ010000190.1 GCA_017987055.1 Giesbergeria sp. | reverse complement strand
GCGGTCAACCGCTCCAGCGCTTCGCGGTATTTGGCGGCGGTGTTCTCGATGACTGATTGCGGCAGGCGCGGCGCGGGTGCGGTTTTGTTCCACGGCTTGCCGTTGACCTGCGCTTGCTCCAGCCAGTCGCGCACAAATTGTTTGTCGTAGCTGGGCGGGTTCTGGCCGGCGGCCAGCGCGGCGGCGTAGCCTTCCACCGGCCAGTAGCGCGAGCTGTCGGGGGTGAGCACTTCGTCCATCAGCACCAGCGTGCCATCGGGCGCGAGGCCAAATTCAAACTTGGTGTCGGCAATGATCATGCCTTTGGTCAGGGCGATGGCGGCGGCTTCTTGGTAGATGGCAATGCTCAGGTCGCGGATGCGCGTGGCCAAGTCCAGACCAATCATTTCAACGGTGCGCTCAAAGGTGATGTTTTCGTCGTGCTCACCGGCCTCGGCCTTGGCGGCGGGGGTGTAGATGGGCGCGGGCAGTTTCGCCGCATTGGTCAGGCCAGCTGGCAGCGCCACGCCGCAGACGGCTTGTGATTCTTGGTATTCCTTCCAGCCGCTGCCGGCCAAGTAGCCGCGCACCACGGCTTCGACCGGAATGGGTTTCAGGCGCTGCACCAGCATCGAGCGGCCGCGCACTTGGGGCGCGTCTTCGGCGCTGACCACGCTCTCGGGTGCGTCGCCGGTCAGGTGGTTGGGGCAAATGTGGCCCAGCTTGTCGAACCAAAACAGCGCCATTTGCGTCAGCAGCTCACCCTTGCCGGGAATGGGTTCGCCCATGATCACGTCAAAGGCCGAGAGCCGGTCGCTGGCCACCATCAGGATGCGATCGTCGCCGACGGCATAGTTGTCGCGCACTTTTCCGCGTGCCAACAGCGTCAGCGAGTTCAGGGTGGAGGTGTGCAGGGCAGAAGGGCTGGGTTGTGTCATGGCGGAGAAAAGTCGTTGCAATCGAAGCGCATGGCGCCGGGAGGTGGCTGGCCCTGAGTCGGCATGGAGGAGCCGGTGGCAGCGCGCTATTTTAAGCGGGCACCAGCGCGCACTAAAGGCGGTATATGCGTTTTGATGGCATGGCCAATGCCATTGCTTTTCGCTAGGTACAAAGGCATAGTGGTTCGGTGTTTGCCAAGTTGCTTGTCGCGCTGAAATATCTTCCTGAGCAGAGTGCCGCCTGATTGGGCAGTTTTTTGTGCTTGTGGAAACCTCTTGGGTCTCTTGCCATGCAGTGCATAATCTGCCCCTACTGCTATGAACCGTCTTGCCTCTATCCTGCCCGTCACGCAAGTGCTTGTGAGCGTCGATGCCACCAGCAAAAAGCGTGCTTTTGAAGAAGCTGGCCTGCTGTTTGAAGGCCTGCATGGGTTGTCTCGTGCTTTGGTCACTGACAGCTTGTTTGCCCGCGAGCGTCTCGGCTCTACTGGCTTAGGCCATGGTGTCGCGATTCCGCATGGCCGCATCAAGGGGCTTAAAGCGCCGATGGCAGCCGTATTTCAGCTAGCCCGTCCGATTGGCTTTGATGCCCCTGATGAGCAGCCCGTGGTGCTATTGATTTTCTTGCTAGTCCCCGAAGCGGCTACGCAAAAACATCTAGAAATCTTGTCTGAAATTGCTGAACTGCTCAGCGACAGCGTGCTACGCGAAAAAATCAAGGCTTGCGCCAGTATCGACGAGTTGCACGCCATGATCGCTAGTTGGCAATCGACGCAGATGGCTTGAGCGCTGGCTCGATTCCCGCCTTCCGCACCGTGGCTGCGCTATGAAACCCGATGCCGTCAGCGCTGATCTCCTCTTTGAAGAGTTTCGCCTCTCCCTGCGCTGGGAGTGGCTGGCCGGCCTAGGCGCCTCAGAGCGCCGCTTTGATGAAGTGGCCGTGCGCTCGGCCTGCTCCGGTGCTGATTTGGTCGGCCACCTGAACTACATCCACCCCTACCGCGTACAAATTTTGGGTGAGCGTGAAATCACTTACCTGACCAGCGATACGCCCCAAGATTGCGAGCGGCGCATTGCCCGCATTGTTACGCTGGAGCCGCCGGTGTTGATTTTGGCCGAAGGCCAGACGGCACCTGCTGCACTGCTGTCGATGTGTGAGCGCGCCCAAATTCCGATGTTCGCCACCAAAGAGTCGTCGGCGTTTGTTATCGACGTGCTGCGCGCCTATTTGTCCAAACATTTTGCCGACCGCACCACCATGCACGGCGTGTTTATGGATATTTTGGGCTTGGGCGTGTTAATTACCGGCGAGTCTGGCCTCGGTAAAAGTGAGTTGGGGCTGGAGCTGATCTCGCGCGGCCAAGGTTTGGTGGCCGATGATGCGGTCGATTTGTACCGCATCAACCAAACCACCATCGAGGGCAAATGCCCCGATTTGCTGCAAAACCTGCTGGAAGTGCGCGGCATTGGTTTGCTCGATATCCGCGCTATTTTTGGCGAAACGGCAGTGCGCCGCAAGATGCGCCTCAAACTCATCGTGCATTTGGTGCGCAAAGAGACGATGGAAAACGAGTACGAGCGCATGCCGTATGAGCCGCTGACCCAAGACGTACTTGGCGTGCCGGTGCTGAAAGTGGTAATTCAGGTGGTGGTCGGGCGCAACATTGCGGTGCTGGTGGAGGCAGCCGTGCGCAATACCGTGCTGCAGTTGCGCGGCATCGATACTTACCAAGAGTTTGTCGAGCGCCACCGCCGGGCGATGGAGCGCGGCGGGTTTTAA
>JAGNUJ010000189.1 GCA_017987055.1 Giesbergeria sp. | reverse complement strand
CCGTCCAAAAACGTCCCCGCCGTCAGCACCACGGTGCGGCTGCGAAAGCGCAGGCCAATCTGCGTGACCGCGCCGACAACGCGGTCGCCCTCGACCATCAAGTCGTCCACCGCCTGTTGGAATATCAGCAGATTGGGCTGGTTCTCTAGCGTGTGGCGGATGGCGGCCTTGTACATGATGCGGTCGGCCTGCGCCCGTGTGGCACGCACGGCGGGGCCTTTGGAGCTGTTCAAAATCCGAAACTGGATGCCGGCCGCATCGGTCGCCAGCGCCATCGCGCCGCCCAGCGCGTCCACTTCCTTGACCAAGTGGCCCTTGCCAATGCCGCCAATCGACGGGTTGCAGCTCATCTGCCCCAGCGTCTCGATGTTGTGCGTGAGCAAGAGCGTCTGGCAGCCCATGCGCGCAGCGGCCAGCGCCGCCTCGGTGCCGGCGTGGCCACCGCCAACGACGATGACATCAAATTCTTGGGGGTACAACATGAAACAACGCTCCGGGGCGCAGTGGCCCAATGGTCAAAAAAACAGCGCTGATTTTCCCACTTTGCGCAGAGTAAGGCGCTCAAATGAGATAGCGCCACCAATGGTTAAAAACGCTGCTTACTGCCCGCGTCTTTCAAAATTTGATTGGCAGTAAAGCGCGATTTGGTGCTGAACGGAACAATGGCGATATGTTGGCCATTCGTCCATTTTTCGTGCGAACCTTTGCCGCCCTCAATACGAAAAAAGCCCTGTTCTTTCAGGGCTTTGATGATGAGTTCGTAGTATCCGTTCATGCAGGCAGGCCGCCATCGAGCGTGAGCTGTGTGACCGGGTGGCGCACGGGCGCTTGGTGCAGATAGTGCAAAAGCAAATCTTCGGCAGCGGCATCGATATGGGTGCGCAATTCATCCAGCGTTGGCGCTTCGGCCACCAAGCCTTTAAGGTTGGAGTTGCACGCCACATACACCCCTGCCTCCTCGTCACGGATGACGTGGACGTGGATGCGCACCGCCACGCCTGCGCGCGCGGCTATTTTCCAAAACGGCCAACCAACGGGGTAAGAATTCATAAGGCCAATTGTGCCAGTGGTGTGTTTATGTGGGTAGCAAAGCCTAACGTGTTCCACGTGAAACACCCGCAAAACACCAACGAAACACCCGTCTGACGCCCCGTGTGCTTCAATCCAAAGCATGATTTTGCAAATTTTGAACAGAATAGGCCTCCAGCCCTTATTCAGCAAGCGCTGGCAGCTATGGTTTGGATAGCACCCACCGTCTGCCGCCCGGACTGCGGGGCGTGTTGCACGGCGCCGTCTATCTCCAGCGCCATTCCCGGTATGCCGCACGGCAAACCCGCTGGCGTGCGCTGCGTGCAACTGGACGCCGATGAGCGTTGCCTGATTTTTGGCCAGCCGGGGCGCCCCGCCGTCTGCGCCAGTTTGCAGCCCGAGCCCGCCATGTGCGGCGATCGGCGCAGCCATGCGATGCTTTTCTTGGCGCAGCTAGAAGCGCTGACGCAGCCTTGAATAGCCCAGCGCCCCACCAAATCGCTGCCACAGCACCTACGATATTGGCTGTCAGCTTTTGACTCTTTTTTATCAAAGGACACGCTGCCCATGAAGCTGTATTACTCTCCTGGCGCTTGCTCGCTGTCGCCGCACATTGCTTTGCACGAATCGGGCCTGGCGCACAGCCTCGTGCGCGTCACCATGAAGACCCACCAATTACCCGATGGCAGCGACTTCTACGCCATCAACCCGCTGGGCTATGTGCCGGTGCTAGAGCTGGGCAGTGGCGAGCGTCTGCGCGAATGCTCGGCCATCTTGCAATGTATTGCCGACCAAGTGCCGGGCAAAGCACTGGCCCCGGCCCACGCCGCACTGGCGCGCTACCGCCTGCAAGAATGGCTGGGCTTTATCAGCACCGAGCTGCACCAGCCGTTTGGCCAGCTGTTTCACCCAGCCACGCCCGACAACTTCAAGGCGGCGCTGCACGCGCGCTTGCTGCAACGCTTGCAGTGGATTGACCGCCAACTGGCCGATGGGCCGTATTTGATGGGCGCGGCCTGGAGCGTGGCCGACGCTTACTTGTTCACCGTGGTCAATTGGGCACCGTTTATGGGTGTCGATACTTCGGCGCTGGCGCATCTGAGCGCCTTTCAAGCGCGCATGGCCGAGCGCCCCGCCGTGCAAGCGGCAATGCGCGCCGAAGGACTGCTGGCCTAAGCGCATCACCCGGCCAGTGGCTTTTAAGTATCAAATTGGCCTCTAGCCCTTATGCAGCAAGCGCCACTAGCTATTATTTTTATATCAATTATCCCTGCCGCTTGACTTCGCTGCCAACGCCCGCACCTACAGTGCCACTTTGTTTTTGCGAAAGATTGCCTTGCCATGACCACCTTATTCGACCCCGTCCAAGCCGGTAGCCTGCAACTGGCCAACCGCATTGCCATGGCACCTTTGACGCGCAACCGCGCACCGGGCGCTATCCCAACACCGCTGATGGCGCAGTACTACGCCCAGCGCGCCAGCGCCGGCCTGCTGATTACCGAAGCCACCGCCATCAGCCCGCAAGCGCAGGGCTACGCCGACGTGCCCGGTCTGTACAGCACCGAGCAGCTCGACGGCTGGAAGAAAGTGACCGAGGCGGTACATAAAGCCGACGGCAAAATCGTCGTGCAGTTGTGGCACGTGGGCCGGGTCTCGCACACCAGCTTGCAGCCGGACA
>JAGNUJ010000067.1 GCA_017987055.1 Giesbergeria sp. | reverse complement strand
TTCAAAATCATGCGCGCAAAGGCCTTGGAGCCAGTGACGTTGGTGCGCTCGCCGACGTTGACAAACAACGTGCCGGCGCCAATGGTGACGGGCTCAAGACCCGACAGTTTCATGGGGGGAGGAGAAATTTTAGACATGGGACTCACCTGGACAAAAAACCGCGAACAGGTGAGCGTCGTTGCGGTCTAAAGAGGCACATCACCCAAGCCTGACGGCGCCAAGGCGCGCTATGTGCGCTGTGGCTGGCCGGTGCAACGCTCCTTGGGCGGCGGATAATTTTACGGGTGATTGCTCTATAGCGCTAAGCCCTGAGCAATAGCTTGGGGGTGAACAGGCAAATACCGCACAATATGTCACTTTTTGTTGCGCCGCCCTACCGAGTTTTGCCATGCTGAATGACGATAGCAGCCCTGCTAGCCCGCCCGCCGAGGCCAGTCCTCGCCCAAAAAAATACCGGTTGGTACGGCGCTTGTTGGGTTTGCTGACCTTTGTGGATTTACCCATCAAGAGAAAATTTTTGCTGCTGACGGCTGGCACGCTGTTTTGGTTTGCCTCGATGGCCGTGGTCACGGTGCTGGCGCTGACCGCCATCCAGTACAAATACCACCAAGTCTCTGAGCAAATCATGCCGCACCAGCAAGCGGCGCACGAGGTGCTGGGCCACCTGCAAAACATTGACCGCGACTTGCAGCTTTTGGGTTACATCGATATCGGTGCCGACTTATTGGCCGTACAAACCCTGCGCGAACACGTCAAAGGCATTCGCACCGTCAATGCGCGCCTGAGCCTCTACCAAAGCACCGCCAGCAGCACCTTTATTGAAAACTTGGTGCGCTCCATGGCAACGCCGCCGCCCGCCAGCTTGCAATACCTGCAAAACATTGTCTTGCTGACCGACCGGCTCGATCAGTCGCTGGACGCCTACATCTCCGTCAAACGCAAAATTCCCAAACCCGAAGACAAAGTCACGGTCGCCAGCACCCTGGAAGATGCCAAGACACGTGTGGCTGAAGGCACCGCCTTGGTCAACCAGCACGCCAAAACCATGGCCGACGCCTACGGCAGCATCAAAACGGCCATTTACCAAATCATCCGCGACTCGGTCAACGCCATCTTGATCGTGTTGCTGCTGGCGTCCACCTTGCTGCTGTTTTTTGTGCGCTGGATCATCGTCGCCTTCCAGCGTCCCATCGCCGCCATCATTCGGCAGATCGACTCGCTCAGCACCGGCGATATTTCATTGGCCAAAAAAGTCGCCATCAAGTCGCAAGACGAAATTGGCACCTTGTCGAGCAAGTTCAACACCTTGGTCGATAGCGTCTATGGCATGACGATTTATAAAAAAGTCATTGAAGAAGATACCGATTTGGACGATGTTTACCACCGCTTGGGCGACGTTTTGCAAAACCAGTTGGGCATTCCGCACTACACCATCTACGACGTCAATACGCAGAAAAAAGAAATGCGCGTGGCGCACCCGCTGCTAGTGGGTGATGCGCGGATGCACTGCGATAGCGAAATACTCAGCGACTGCCAGCAATGCCGCGCTGTTAAGACCGGGCACATCGTTTCGTCGTTTGAGTTTGAAGGCGTGTGCCGCCGCTTTGTGCCCCAGCCCGGTGTCGGCCACATCTGTATTCCGCTGGTGGCCGGCGGTCACACCGGCGGCGTGGTGCAGCTGCGCTTTGCTGCCGATGACAACAATGTGCAAATCGACAGTAGCGCACCACAAAAAATCTTTGAGGCCGAAACCTACATCAACCAATCGCTGTCAGTGATTGAGGCCAAGCGCCTGATGCAAACCCTGCGCGAGTCGGCCATGGTCGACCCGCTGACGGGTCTGTACAACCGACGCTTTTTGCAAGAGCACACGGCGCAACTCATCAGTGGCGCGCTGCGGCGCAAAACACAAATTGGCCTGCTGGTGTGCGACTTGGACTACTTCAAACAAGTCAACGACGCCCACGGCCACGATGCCGGCGACCAAGTGCTGCGCGAAACCTCCATCGTCATGAAGAAAACGGTGCGCGACTCGGACATCGTCATTCGCTTTGGCGGCGAAGAATTCCTCATCTTGCTGATGGACGTGCAAGCCGGCGACGCGCTCATCGTGGCAGAGAAAATCCGCAAATCCATCGAGGCGCTAAAAGTCAGCGTTGGCGACAAAATCCTGCAAAAAACCATCTCCATTGGCGTGGCCGAATTTCCGGGCGACACCGACGGCTTCTGGCAAGCCATCAAATACGCCGACGTCGCCCTCTACCGCGCCAAAGACCAAGGTCGCAACCAATGCGTGCGCTTTGACAAAGAAATGTGGCAACACGGTGGGGATTTTTAATTTGCTTTCAGGAGATGGGTCAGCGCGGCTTGAACTTGCCGATGTAGCACGGGCAGATCGCCTTGGACGGTTCGCCAGACAATTTCCAGATCGACTTGCTCGTAGCCGTGTGACACCCGATTGCGCATCGTGTACATAACCTGCCAAGGAATGTCCGTATGCGCAGCAGCAAAATCGCCAGCCACACGCAGAATATTGTTGGCCGCTTCGCCTAGTATTTCGATGTTGCGCAGAACCGCATCCTGTACCAGTTCGCTATTTAAAAAGCCGGCCTCATCCATGTCCTTTGTGTAGCGCCCAATGCGCTCGATGGCTTGCAAGATGTGGCCTAAGTAGTCAGCCGCACGCAACGCCTTGCTCATATCGGTATAGCTTCGGCAAGAACGATATAGCGAAATTTCTCGGGCAAGGACTTGGGGGTCAGCACATCGACCGACACACCCAGCAACTTCTCCAACTCCACTTGAATGGCGGCAACATCCATCAAAGTGGTTTTTGCTGTTGGATCGACCAGGATATCTAAGTCACTCTGCTCAGTGTCTCGTCCACGCAGAACAGAGCCAAACACCCGCGCATTGCAAGCGCGGTGCGCCGCCACCACGCTGCGAATGGCTGCGCTGTGTGAACGCAGTGCTTCAGAGGGTTTCATAATTTTTCTCCCGTATTTGAATCGAGAACAATTGTAGGAAGCCCCCATTAGCTTAATCGCGCATCTGCGCCGAGGCTGGCAGGCCAAAAATGCGGTCAAACGCCCAGTTGAAGACGAAGGTGTAGCAAAGAAAAAATGCGATCAGCCCCAAGTCCATCACCAGTGCTTGCCACAGCGAGACTTCAAACCACCACGCCATCAGCGGCACCAGTGCCAGTACCAGCCCGCCCTCAAAGCCCAGCGCGTGCGCGATGCGCCGCATGATGGTGCGCTGGCGCTGTGCTTGGCGCGACTCCCAGCGTTCAAACAGCGCGTTAAAGACCACGTTCCACACCACCGCAATGGCCGATGCGGCCACTGCCAGCACGCTGGAATGCGCCGCGCCTTGGCCCGACAAGGCAGCCAGTCCCAGCGTGGCCGCTGCAATGGCGATCAGCTCGTACAGCGTCACGTACAACAGTCGCCGCTTGGGCCCTTGTAGGCCCGAGGCGGCCAAAAGGGAGGCCGGGCAGGCGGGGGCGCTGGGTGCGGCGCCAGAAGAAGATGAAGGCTCAGTCATAGGCGAACGAATGTAGGGGCAAACCCGCTAGCGTGCCCAGCGCCGGCATCAAGTCAGTCGAAATACTGCACTAATTCGTCCAGCTCTCGCGCGGTTTGTTGTAGCCGCTGCGAGGCGGCCCAAGCCGCTTGCACGTCTTCGCTGTTTTGCACAATCAGCCGCGCTACTTGTTGCAACTGGCCCGACATCTCCTGTATGCCCAGCGCCTGGCTGCGCGCAGCGTTGGCGGTGGCTTGCAGCTGTTGGGCTAGCGCCGTTGGTGCGCTGGGCGCGCTGCCAGCCTCGGCTGGCATGGCTGCTGGTGCGGGCTCGCCAGCAAAAGACTCGGGCAAGCTGTGGCCAAACACGGCCAGCAATTCAGCCGGCATCAGCTCAAAAGCTGGCGCTGGCGCTGGTGCTGGCGCTGGTTCTGCTGCGGCGGTTGCTGTGGATGTTGGGTCTGCCAGTGCGGCGCTCTCGTCCTCACCTTCGCCGTCGCTTTGCGTAGAGACGCTGTCGAGCAACGCATCCATGTGGCTGCTGATGGTGGCCATGGCAGCGCGCGAGGCGTTGACGGCATCGACGGCTTGGTGGATACGGTCTTGTTGCTCATCCGAGTGCTCGGCCAAGTTCATCATCACTTGGTTCAGGTTGTGGCACTGCTGGTGGATGGAGTCAGAGGACTGGCGAATCTCGTGCAGCATCACTTTCAGGTGCATTTGCGTGGCCATGACGGCGTTCATGACGCGCCCCGGCTCGCCGTAGCCAGAGGGGTCGATGTTGTTGGACAGGTTGCCCTCGGCAATCGCTTCGAGTGCCAGCACGGCTTTTTCTAGTGGGCGGGCGGTGATGCGAAAAAAGAAGAACCCGGCCACTATCAGCACCAAGCAGCTCAGGGTAATGCCAGCGACTGCCAAGTTAAAAATCAGATTGCCCCGGGCGGTGGCGTCGAGCAGCTTGGCGTTGCCGCGCTCAAACAAATAAGCCAACAACGCCGAGGCGTGGGCATTGGCGCTGTCGTACAAGGGGTTGATTTGGCCAAAGAAGACCCGCTGTGCTTGCCAATAGTCTTCGGCCTCGATGGCGGCGCTGGCGGGTAGCAGGCCTTGCTGCACATAGCGCTGCCGTGCCTCGATGTAGGCGTCGGCCAGCTGTTTTTCTTTTGCGTCTTTGACTTTGCCGATGTAGTGGGCCCAGGTGCGGTCTAACTCGTCTTTGTTCTTGGCAATGCGCTGCACATGGCTGTTGCCCGCAGCGTCGCCCAACACCGCGTCCGAGTGAACACCAAATTTGAAATTCAGCGCCAGTGCCACTTGGGCACGGTTATCGGCCATCAAAAAATTGATGCGCTGAATCTCTTGTACCGGCACCATTTCCTCGTGGTACATCGCCTGCAAATCGGCTTTAGACAGGTTCAGTCCCGTAATGCCCAGCACGCCGCCGCCAATCATCAGCAGGGTGACAAACAAAATCCACAGCGGAATGCCGTTTTTGATGGAGAGGTGTTTTTTCCAATGCGGCTCGGTTTTGTTGGCGATGCTGGCGGGCTCGGCGACGGCGCGTTGGTAGGTGGCCTGCGCGCTGGCCACGTCCTCGCGGGTCGGGCAAGAGCGCACCGACATATAGCCAGTGATGTCACCATTTTTTTGGATGGGCACCACACGGGCATCGACCCAGTAGTGATCGCCGTTTTTGCAGCGGTTTTTAACAATGCCGCGCCACGGCAGACCGCGTTGCAAGGTCTTCCACAGCCCCTCAAACACCCCCGGCGGCATATCTGGGTGGCGAATCAGGTTGTGGTTTTTGCCGACCAGTTCTTCTTCAGTAAAGCCGCTTATCTCGACAAAATCTTTGCTGGCAAAGGTAATGATGCCCTTGGTGTTGGTCTTGGTGACCAAACTTTTGTCGCCGGCAAAGAGCTGTTCTTTGCCGGTCACTGGGAGATTGATTTTCATGACAATGCCCTTAGCTTTTCAGTAGCTGAAATGTTGGCCGATCGGGGTGCTTGGGCTTGCAGCGCTGGCGCCGCTCAATCTGCCCAAACCTGCCGGATGGTGACGGCCGCCGTTTGGCACTGCGACAGCGGCACCAAGCCGACAATTTCGTACCCCGGCAGCGAGGTATCGCGCCGCGTGGGGGTCGACAAAATCATGCCGGTCTTGCCGTAGACGCTGTAGACAATCGCCGCGTCCGATCTGACGGTTGGGCTTTTGACCACCGCAATCTCGCCCGACTTGAGTTTGACAATCGTCCCCGGCGACAACAGACCGACTTTGGAGATCAAAATGCGCGCGATTTCTTCATCAATCTCTGAGTCTTTTTTGAGATAAATCTCTTTCAGCGCGTTTTGCGGAAAGTGCGCTTGCGCCCGATAAGGACGCATTTTGATCATGGCGCTGTAGCGGTCAGAGACCACCAAAATTCTGGCGCCCAGACTGATGTCGCTGCCCTTGAGTTGCGCCGGGTAGCCGCTGCCATCCAAATACTCGTGGTGGTGGCGCACCGCGTCGAGCCACAGCGCATCGGTCACGCCGGCTTGCTCTAGCAACTGGACGCTTTGCTCTGGGTGCTGGCGCATTTGCGCCCGCAACGCATCGGGCAAGCTGCCGGGATGCTTATCCAGCTCAGGCTGCAGCCAAATTTGCGCCAAATCGCGCGTCAAGGCTGCGCACATCAGCGAATGGCGCTGCGCCACGTCCAGCTGCTTGCCTTGGCCGATCAGCTCAGTCAGGACGGCGCCCATCATCTGGTGCGCCACGATATACGGCGTTTGCGTATCGACCGACACAGCGGCCAGCGCGCTGTCAATGCTCTTGTGGCAAATGCCTTGCACGGCCTGCGCAATCTTGCCAATGCGCGCCGCCACGTCTATTTGCTCGGGGCTCTTGAGCGTGGTGGCCAGCACGTGCTTGAGGTTAAGCAGCAGCCCATTCAAGTGCTCAAACGGCGGCGGATCTTCTGGGGCGGGTGGCGGCGGCGGCACATCGTTAGTCAGGTAAGGGCGAGGATCGGCCTCGGCCTCGTCGTACAGCGCGCCGCGCAGCAACAAGCGCGACAGCTGATCGGGCATATGGATCACTGAACCCTTGCGAAAAAGCAAAGCGCCGTCCTTGTTGTAAATGGAAAACCCGATGGGCCTGCCAATAACAATATCGCTGTGGACTATCTTCTTCACCGTTGCGCCTTTGTGTGCTTATCCCAAACCCAGCTTTGCTGTAAAAAACTCCCCGCGCCGCCACCGCGCACACCCCGCAGTGCCGAGAGTGCATCAAAAAGTTACTCAGTTTAGCTTTGGACGAATCAAATTGATAGCTACAAGCAGCACAGCTAGTGCTGCAACACTCCCCGACGACCCAACCCACCTACCCGCAGGCACGCCATGCCCGCAGCTTTGCCATCGCACTACAGCCCTGAGACGCTGTGTTGGGTTGCTGGTGCAATCCAGCCTACGGGGCTGACACTTATATAGCCAAAAACGGCTGTAGCCCTTACGCAGCAAGCGCTGGCAGCTATCAAAATAAGAGTTAATGGGACTCTGACCCCCATTGTTTTTTCGTCAGTGATGCAATCGCATCATGATGATTTAGAATCACGGGGGCAACTTAACTGCTGAAGAAAGAGGCATCCCATGCGCACCACCATTGATTTGGAATACGACACCTTGATCGCCGCCAAGGAAATAGCCCGCACAGAAAACACGAGCCTGGGAAAAGTCATCTCGCGTCTGGTGCGCCAAGCGCTTACGGGAGGCGCTGCACTACAGGCCGCCAACAACCTGCCCGCCACGGCCACAGGATTCGTGCCATTTGAGCCGCGCGGGGTCGTGGTCAGCAACGAGCTGATCAATCGCTTGCGTGATGCCGACGGGGTTTAGACCATGCGCGCCCTGCTGGACGTCAATGTCTTGATCGCCTTGCTGGATGCGGCGCATATGCACCACGCCCGCGCCACCCAGTGGCTGCAGCAGGAGATTGCCCACGGCTGGGCCTCCTGCCCGCTCACGCAAAACGGCTGCTTGCGCATCATGGCCCAACCCGCCTACCCCCAGGCCCTGCCGCTGGCCGCAGTCGCCAGCCGTCTGGGACAGGCCGCCGCGCACCCTGCGCACGCCTTTCTGGCCGACGACTACAGCTTGCTCGATGCCAACCAACTGCACTGGCAGCACCTGCTGGGCCATCGACAAATTACCGACAGCTATCTGCTGGGCCTGGCCGTGCGCCACCAATGCCGCTTTGTCAGCTTTGATGCGCGGCTGAACCTTCATGCCGTGCCCGGGGCAAGAGCGGAGCACTTGATTACGCTATAGCCGCTATAGCCGCAATCGGCGAAATGGGAGTTGGATGCCTGCCGATGGACTACAGATTTGCCTGATTGATAACGTGCTCGCGAGCCAAAAACGGCGCTAGCCCTTACGCAGCAAGCGCTAGCAGCTATCAAAATAAAAGCGTTTGTTGGCTGTGGCTGTCGAGTTACGACGCGCCAACCCGCCCTACCAGCTGGCCCGGCCCCGTAGGTTGGGTTGCTTGGCAACCCAACATCTCCCTCAAAATCAGGCAAATACAACCTGCGTTTGTCCTTGCGGGTGGCTACGGGGCGCTTTGCGCACCACGATTTCTACGTCCCGCCCGAGGCGGTTGAGGCACTCGATCAGCTTTGCCTCGCTGATGCCACGGAACTGACCACGCAGTAGCCCGGAGAGTTTGGGCTGTGTGATGC
>JAGNUJ010000066.1:3856-8306 GCA_017987055.1 Giesbergeria sp. | reverse complement strand
TGACGCGCGACCACATGCACGGCCAGCGCTTTGTGCGCGAGGTCGATTCGGCCAGCGTGATGATCAACACCAGCACCCGCTTTGCCGATGGCTTTGAGTACGGCTTGGGCGCGGAGATTGGCATCAGCACCGATAAATTCCACGCCCGTGGCCCGGTCGGCATCGAAGGGCTGACCTCGCTGAAATGGCTGGTGCTGGGCGATGGCGAGGTGCGTGCTTAAGCGCTGCGCCACAGCATGAAAATCATCATCTTGGGGGCGGGCCGTGTCGGCCAAAGCGTGGCCGAGAGCTTGGTGTCCGAGCGCAACGACATCACCGTTATCGACACCGATGCGCATCGCCTGCGCGAGCTAGAGACGCATTTGGACTTGCGCGGCGTGGTTGGCAATGGCATCGACCCGGCGGTGCTGGCCGAGGCCGGTGCCAAAGACACTGACTTGCTGATTGCCTGCGCCGCGCAGGACGAAACCAATTTGGTCTGCTGCAAAGTGGCGCAGTTGCTGTTTGGCATTCCGGCGCGCATTGCGCGGGTGCGCTCGTCGGGTTTTGATGCCAGCGGGCCACTTGCGGGCCCTGACGGTTTTGCCGTCAGCATCATTTGCCCCGAAGCCTCGCTGGCGCGCTATATCACCAAGCTGATTGACTACCCCGAGGCGATGCAGGTGCGCGAATTTGCCGGTGGCCGCGCCTGTTTGGTGGCAACGCGCGCGCGCATCGGCGCGCCGATGGTGGGCCTGAGCATTGCCCAATTGCGCGAGGCCACGCCCGACGTCGCCATGCGTTTGGTGGCGATTTACCGCCGCTTTGCCGACGAGCCCGACCGCTTCGTCCCCTGCAGTGGCAGCACCCGCATTGAGCCGGGCGATGAGGTGTTTGTGCTGGCCGCGCGTGAGCATTTGCCGTTTGTGCTGGCATCCCTGCACCGGCGCGAAGGCCAGCCCCAGCGCCCCGTGCGCCGGGTGATGATTGCCGGCGGTGGCGATGTCGGCCTGCGCTTGGCGCGCCAGTTGGGCAAAGAGCCGGGACGCTTTCACGTCAAGGTGGTCGAGCACCACCCTGAGCGCTGTATTGCGCTGGCCTCCACCTTGCCGTCGGACGTGTTGGTGCTGCAGGGCGACGTCACCGATGAAAAGCTGCTCGAGAGCGAGAGCATCGAAGAAATCGACCTGTTTTTGGCGCTGACCGACGACGATGAAAACAACATCATGTCCAGTCTGCTGGCCAAGCGCATGGGTGCCAGCCGGGTGCTGGCGCTGATCAACCGGCGCAGTTATGCCGATTTGATGCACGGTACGCAAATTGACATTGCGCTGTCGCCCGCGCAGGCGATGCTGGGCGAGTTGCTGGCGCATGTGCGCCGGGGCGATGTGCAGGCGGTGCACAGCCTGCGCCGTGGTGTGGCCGAGGCGCTGGAAATCGTGGCGCGCGGTGACCGCAAAAGCTCGCGCGTGATTGGCCGCAAGGTGAGCGATTTGCGCCTGCCCGAGAACGTCCACATGGGCTTGATCGTGCGCGGCCTGCCAGACAACGCTACACCGGTTACACCGCCGACGGAGGCGTCGGCGCAGTTGCCGCCCCCGCTCCCACCGCCGCCGCCCGAGGTCATCATTCCGCACAGCTACACCGTCATCGAGAGCAATGACCACGTGGTGTTCTTCCTGCCCAACAAGCGCTTGGTCAGTGATGTAGAAAAGCTGTTTCGCGTCAGCGCTACGTTCTTTTAATCAGGCGCCATCTGCCGCGCCTTGGGGTTCTTTTCGATGACTGATGTCTTTCCCGTTCTGCGCGTGCTGGGCATGTTGATCATGCTGTTCGCCTTGGCGATGGGCGTGCCGCTGGCGGTGTCTTGGTATGCGCAAGACGGCGTTTGGCAGGTCTATCCCCTAGCGATGGGCGTGGCGCTGCTGGCGGGTTTGAGCCTGTTGCTGAGCATGCGGCGCTACAAGCGCGAGCTGCAGCCGCGCCACGGCGTGATGCTGGTGTCGCTGGTCTGGGCGCTGCTGCCGCTGTTTGCCGCCGTACCGCTGATGCTGGCCTGCGCCCAAGTTGGGCGACCGATGTCGTTTACCTACGCCTATTTCGAAGCGGTCTCTGGTCTGACCACCACCGGTTCGACGGTGCTATCGAACTTGGACACACTGCCGGTGTCGGTGAATGTCTGGCGCACCTTTTTGCAGTGGATTGGCGGCATGGGCATCTTGATTTTGGCCGTCGCCATTCTGCCGCTGCTGGGCGTGGGCGGCGCGCAGCTGTTCAAGGCCGAGGCCGCTGGCCCGATCAAAGACACCAAGCTGACCCCGCGCATGACCGAAACCGCCAAAGGGTTGTGGGGCGTGTATGCGCTGTTTTCGGTTGGCTGTGTGTTGGCTTACTGGGGCGCCGGCATGGCGCCGCTGGACGCGCTGATGCACATGTTCTCCACCGTCAGCTTGGGTGGCCTGTCGTCGCACGATGCCAGCTTTGGCCACTTTCAGTCGCCGCTGCTGGAGGGAGTGGCGCTGTTTTTCATGTTGCTGGCCAGTTGTAATTTCGCGCTGTATTTTGTCGCCATGCGCAAGGGCCATTGGGGTGGTTTTTGGCGCGATCCGGAAATGCGCGCCACCTTCACCGCTCTACTGGGCGGTGGCTTGGTGGTGGCGCTGCTGCTGTGGGTCAAGGGCGTGTATGGCGTGCTGGACGCGCTGCGCTACGGTGTGTTCCACGTCGTCTCAGTGGCGACGACCACCGGCTACGCCACGGTCGATTATTTGACCTGGCCGGTGTTTGCGCCGGTGCTGATGCTGATGCTCTCGGGCGTGGCCACCAGTGCCGGCTCCACCGGGGGCGGCATCAAGATGATGCGGATGCTGGTGCTGGTCAAGCAAGCGCGCCGGGAGTTGACGCGCTTGGTACACCCCAACGCCATCCAGCCGGTGCGCGTGGGCGGCGCGGTGGTCGATAGCCGGATGATTTTTTCGGTGCTGGCGTTCATGCTGGTCTATGGCGGCACCATCATCGTGCTCAGCATGACGCTGCTGTTGACCGATTTAGACCCGTTGACGGCGTTCAGCGCAGTGATTGCCAGCGTCAACTGCACCGGGCCGGGCTTGGGGCTGATTGGCCCGGCGTCGAACTATTCGGTGCTGAGCGACTTTCAAATTTGGGTCTGCACGCTGGGCATGTTGCTCGGGCGGCTCGAAATTTTGAGCTTTATGGCTTTGCTGACACCCGCTTTCTGGCGCCGATAAACCCAAGGGGTAACTCCCTACAATGGCCGGCAAACGTATTTACAAGGGCGCTTTTTCATGGTTCCACATCTCATTACCGCACTCACCGGGCCCATCAATGAGCTGGAGCAGCGCGTCATTGACTCCATGCCTGCCACCGAACGCTGGTTTCGGCTGGAGTGGATGGAGCACACGCCGCCGTTCTATTCCTCGGTGGATATTCGCAACGCTGGCTTCAAGCTGGCGCCGGTCGATACCAATTTGTTTCCCGGTGGCTGGAACCACCTAACGCCCGAGATGCTGCCGCTGGCCGTGCAAGCAGCGATGGCGGCGATTGAAAAAATCTGCCCCGAAGCGCGCAACCTGCTGATCATTGTTGAGAACGACACGCGCAACAGCAGCTATCTGAGCAACGTGGCGCAGCTGCAGCGCATCTTCAGCATGGGCGGGCTGAATGTCCGCATTGGCTCGGTCAACCCAGATGTCAAAGAAACCACGGTGATCGAGTTGCCGACTGGCGAGCACATCACCTTGGAGCCAGTGCAGCGCAGCCGCCACCGCTTGGGGCTGAAGCACTTTGACCCATGCACCATCTTGCTCAATAACGACTTGTCGGCGGGCGCGCCGGGTATTTTGGAAGACCTGCACGAGCAGTATTTACTGCCGCCGCTGCACGCCGGCTGGAGTGTGCGGCGCAAAAGCAACCACTTTCGCAGCTACGAAGAAATCACCAAGCGCTTTGGCAAGCTGCTGGGAATTGACCCGTGGCTAATTAACCCGCTGTTTGGCAAATGCGAGCCGTCAGACTTTGCCACCGACACCGGGCTGGACGCGTTGCAGAGCACGGTGGACACGGTGTTGACCAAAATTCGGCGCAAGTACAAGGAATACGGCATCAACGAGAAGCCGTTTGTCGTCGTTAAGCCCGACAACGGTAGCTATGGCGCGGGCGTGCTGACGGTGCGCGATGTCAAAGACTTGCTGGCGCTGTCGCCGGCCACGCGCGCCCAATTGGCCATGACCCACGACGGTCAGCCAGTGCGCGAAGCCATCGTGCAAGAGGGCGTGCTGACGCAAGAGCGCATTGCCGGTGCCGTCGCCGAGCCGGTGGTTTACATGATGGACCGCTATGTGGTCGGCGGTTTTTACCGCAGCCATGCCGAGCGCGGCGTCGATGAGAACTTGAACCTGCCCGGGGCTAAGTTTGTGCCGCTGGCTTTTGACCACAGCACGCACATGCACCA
>JAGNUJ010000066.1:0-3756 GCA_017987055.1 Giesbergeria sp. | reverse complement strand
TGCTGTTGGTCGGCATTTTTGGCACCTGCTTGTTTTATGGCGACGGCGTCATCACGCCGGCCATCACCGTGCTGGGCGCGGTCGAGGGGCTGGAAGTGATCTCGCCGCAGTTCAAAAAATACGTGGTACCCATCACCTTGGTGGTGCTCCTTCTGCTGTTCATGGTGCAAAAACGCGGCAGTGCCAGCATTGGTCGCTACTTTGGCCCGGTGATGGTGGTGTGGTTTGTCGCCATTTCGGCGCTGGGCATTTTCAATATTGCCGACAACCCGCGCATTTTGTGGGCCATCAACCCGTTCTACGCCCTGCGCTTTATTTTTGAGCACCCCGGCATCACCTTCATCATCTTGGGCGCGGTGGTGCTGTGCGTCACCGGGGCCGAGGCGCTGTATGCCGACATGGGCCACTTTGGCCGCCGCCCGATCCGCGTGACGTGGTTCACTGTCGTCATGCCGGCGTTGACGCTGAACTATTTCGGCCAAGGCGCACTGCTGCTAAAGAACCCGGCCGCCGTCAAAAACCCGTTTTTCATGATGGCACCCGACTGGGCGCTGGTGCCAATGGTGCTGCTGGCCACGCTGGCAGCGGTGATTGCCTCGCAGGCGCTGATTTCTGGTGCCTTCAGCGTCACCAAGCAGGTGATTCAGCTGGGCTACTTGCCGCGCTTGCGGATTTTGCACACCAGCGTGCAAGAGGCAGGGCAAATTTACCTGCCGTTTGTCAACTGGGGCCTGTTTGCCTTGATCGTGCTGGCGGTGGTGATGTTCAAGTCGTCTAGCGCGCTGGCCTCGGCTTACGGCATTGCCGTGACCACCGACATGTTGATCACCACCATGCTGACCTTTTTTGTGATTCGCAACGCTTGGCGCATGCCGTTGGCCTTGAGTTTGGCCGCTACCGCCTTTTTCTTCGCGGTAGATTTTGCTTTTTGGGCGTCGAACCTGCTCAAGCTGTTTGATGGCGGCTGGTTTCCGCTGGTTATCGCCAGCGGCATCTTTTTGTTGATGAAAACTTGGGAAGACGGTCGCCGCCTGATGCGCGCTGCGCTGGCCAGCGATGCTTTGGCTTTGCCGGCATTTTTGGAGTCGGTGTTTATCAGCCCGCCGCTGCGGGTGAGCGGCACGGCGGTGTTTTTGAATGCCGAGTCGGGCACGGTGCCCAACGCGCTGCTGCACAACCTCAAGCACAACAAGGTGCTGCACGCGCAAAACCTGTTTGTCACGGTTCACAACCACGAAGTGCCGTGGGTGGAGGAAGAGGAGCGCGTCAAAGTGCAGGCGCTAGAGCACGACAGCTGGCAAATCGATTTGCACTATGGCTTTATGGACGACCCGGACGTGCCGCGCGCACTGGCCCTGCTGCGCGGGCGCGGCTGTGAGGTCGAGCCGATGAGCACCAGTTATTTTCTCTCGCGTGAATCGGTGATCCCGACCGTCGGCACCGGCATGGCACCGTGGCGCGAAAAGCTGTTTGCCCAGATGCACCACAACGCCAGCGGCGCTGCTGACTTCTTGAAGCTGCCCAGCAATGCGGTGGTGGAACTCGGCTCCAAGGTCGAAATTTGAGGGTTTTTAGGTCTTTTAGGCCTCTAGCCCTTTAAATACGTGCGGTTCTAGCTATTAATATAATAGTAAATTAACGGTTTTAGCAGTATCCCCATGCGATTTTTTCGAGACGTGAGCGTTGCCTCCGCCACTGCCGGCTTTGTGGCGGTGCTGGTGGGCTTTACCAGTTCGGTGGCCATCGTGTTTCAGGCGGCGCAGGCGTTTCAGGCCACCCCCGCGCAAATCACATCGTGGATGTGGGCGCTGGGGCTGGGCATGGGGCTGTGCTCGCTGGTGCCGTCGCTGTGGTTGCGCAAGCCGGTGATGGTCGCGTGGTCCACCCCCGGCGCAGCGGTGCTGGCTACGGCCGGCTTGGAAGGCGGTTTCAGCATGGCCGAGGCGGTTGGCGCTTTCATGGTCTGCGCGCTGTTGATTGCGGTGGTCGGCGTCACCGGCTGGTTTGAGCGCGTGATGAACCGCATCCCGACCGAAATCGCTGCCGCGCTGCTGGCCGGCGTGCTGGCGCGCTTTGGGATGCAGGCCTTCGCCGCCGCCGAGACGGCGCTGGCGCTGGTGCTGCTGATGCTGGGCAGTTATTTGCTGGCCCGTCGTCTGTGGCCTCGCTATGCCGTGGTGGTGACGCTGCTGGTTGGTGTCGCCTATGCGGCTTTGTCCGGGCAAATGGCGTGGTCGGCGGTGACGTTGGAGCTGGCCGTGCCGCAGTTCACTGCGCCGCAGTGGAGCTGGAATGCGCTGGTCAGTTTGGCGCTGCCGCTGTTTGTGGTGACGATGGCGTCGCAAAACTTGCCCGGCGTGGCGGTGATTCGCGCTTCAGGCTATACGCTGCCGGTGTCCAAAATCATCACGTTGACGGGGGTGGCGACGCTGCTGCTGGCACCGTTTGGCGCGTTTGCGCTCAACCTGAGCGCCATCACCGCCGCCCTCTGCATGGGACCCGAGGCGCACCAAGACCGCGACAAGCGCTATACGGCGGCGGCGACCTGCGGCGCGCTGTATGTCGTCATTGGCATTTTTGGCGCGGTGATTACTGGGTTGCTGGCGGCGTTTCCGAAAGAGCTGGTGGTGGCGATTGCCGGGCTGGCGCTGCTGGGCACGATTGGCAGCGGTTTGTCGGCCGCGCTGCACGAAGAGCGCCACCGCGAAGCGGCGCTGATTACTTTTTTGGTCACGCTGAGTGGCGTGGTGATAGCTGGCATTGGCTCGGCCTTTTGGGGGGTGGTGGCGGGCAGCGCGGCGCTGTTTGTGCAACAGTACGCGCGTGCGCCGGCGGTGCGCCGGCCTTGAGGGCGCTGGTTTTGTCTAGCGCCGCTTTTCTCGTCTAAATATCTTTGAACAATTTTTGCCTTTTCGGACAACCCATGAAACTGCTGTTTATTGCCGACCCGCTCGCCACCTTCGCTATTTATAAGGACACCACCTTCGCCATGATGCGCGAGGCACAGCAGCGCAGCCACAGCATCGCCGTCTGCCAGCCGCAACAGGTGATGTGGGTGAGCGGCAGTACGGTCAAAGCCCAGGTGAGCGACATCGTGCTGACCGGTCAGCAGGACACGTGGTTTAGCGTGCAGCAGCAGCGCAGCGCGGCGCTGGCCGACTTTGACGCGGTGCTGATGCGCAAGGATCCGCCGTTTGATAGCGAGTATTTCTACGCCACGCACCTGCTAGAGCAGGCCGAACGCGAAGGTGCCAAGGTGTTTAACAAACCCCGCGCCTTGCGCGACCACCCAGAAAAGCTAGCCATCATGGAGTTTGCGCAGTTCATCGGTCCGACGCTGGTGACGCGCGCCGCTGGCGATGTGCGCCGCTTCCATGAGGAGCACCGCGACATCATCCTGAAGCCCCTCGACGGTATGGGCGGCATGGGCATCTTTCGCGTCGGCCCAGACGGCATGAACCTAGGCAGCATCATCGAAACCCTGAACCAAAACGGCGCACAAAGCCTGATGGTGCAAAAGTTTTTGCCCGAAATTGTCGACGGCGATAAGCGTGTACTGATCATTGGTGGCAAGCCGGTGCCTTACTCACTGGCGCGCATTCCGCAAGGTAGCGAGGTGCGCGGCAATTTGGCGGCGGGTGGCAAAGGCGTCGCGCAGCCGTTGAGCGCAAGAGACTATGAGATTGCTCACGCCATAGGCCCAATTTTGCAAAACCGGGGCTTGCTGCTAGCAGGTGTCGATGTGATTGGTGACTA
>JAGNUJ010000188.1 GCA_017987055.1 Giesbergeria sp. | reverse complement strand
CAATGATCAGCAAGTCCCCTACCGAAGCGCGCCGCGCCGCCGAGCCGTTGACCGAAATCATGCCGCTGCCGCGCTGGCCTTTGATGGCGTAGGTGATGAAGCGCTCGCCGTTGTTGATGTTCCAGATATGGACTTGTTCGTTCTCGACCATGCCAGCGGCGTCCAGCAAGTCTTCGTCGATGGCGCAGGAGCCTTCGTAGTGCAGCTCGCAGTGGGTGGCGCTAGCGCGGTGGATTTTCGATTTCAGCAGGGTGCGATACATCATGGCAGTCTCAAAGGGGTCAATAAAGGTTTAACAAATTAAAGGGAAAGCGGCGGCACCAAAATCGTTGGCGCAGCTGGCGCAGCACGGCTAGGGTAGTCGCGGCTGTAGTGCAGGCCACGGCTTTCGCGGCGCATTTGCGCCGAGCGCACGATCAGGTCAGCCACTTGCACCAAGTTGCGCAGCTCTAGCAGGTCGCGCGTGACGTGAAAGTGGGCATAAAACTCGTCTATTTCTTCTTGTAGCAGAGCGATGCGGTGGGCGGCGCGCTCTAGGCGTTTGTTGGTGCGCACGATGCCGACGTAGTCCCACATAAAGCGGCGCAGCTCGTCCCAATTGTGCGAGATGACCACCGCTTCGTCGGCATCTTGCACGCGGCTGTCGTCCCAGCGCGGCAGCGCCGGTATTTGCACACGCGCTGTGGCCGCAATCGCTTGTGCTGCAGCGCGGGCAAACACCATACATTCGAGCAGGGAATTACTGGCCAACCGGTTGGCACCATGCAGGCCGGTGCAAGCAACTTCGCCAACGGCGTACAAGCCCGTTAAATCGGTCTGTCCGGCCAAGTCGGTCAATACGCCGCCACAGGTGAAATGCGCCGTTGGCACCACCGGAATCGGCTCTTGGGTGATGTCGATGCCCAGCTCCAAGCAGTGCGCGAGGATGTTGGGAAAGTGCTCTTGCAAAAATTCGGGGCTTTGGTGCGAGATGTCCAAATGGACGCAATCCAAGCCGTGGCGCTTCATCTCGTAGTCGATGGCGCGCGCCACCACGTCGCGCGGTGCCAATTCAGCACGCGGGTCGTGGTCAAGCATGAAACGCGTGCCGTCAGGCAGCAGCAAGCGCCCGCCCTCGCCGCGCACCGCTTCGCTGATCAAGAACGATTTGGCGTGCGGGTGGTACAGCCCGGTCGGGTGGAATTGGATGAATTCCATGTTGCCGACGCGGCAGCCAGCGCGCCACGCGGCGGCAATGCCGTCGCCGGTGGCGGTGTCGGGGTTGGTGGTGTAGAGATAGACCTTGCCCGCGCCGCCGGTGGCCAAAATGGTTTGCGGCGCGCGAAAGGTGACGACTTCGTCGGTGGCTTGGTCCAGCGCGTACAGGCCCAAACAGCGCTGGCCCGACAGGCCCAGCTTGGCGCTGGTAATCACATCGACCAGCGTGTGCTGTTCAAACACCGTGATGCCCGGCGTGGCGCGCACCACCTCAATCAGCGTGCGCTGCACGGCCGCGCCAGTGGCGTCGGTGACATGGGCGATGCGCCGGGCGCTGTGGCCGCCTTCGCGCGTCAGGTGCAGCTGCTCGCCTTCGAGCGTGAACGGTACGCCCAAGCTGCGCAGCCACGCAATCGATTCGGGCGCGTTCTCGACGACAAAGCGCGTCGTCGCCAAATCGCATAAACCGGCGCCAGCCACCAAGGTGTCCTCGATGTGCGCGGCAAAGCTGTCATCGTCGGCCAGCACGGCAGCAATGCCGCCTTGCGCCCAGCCGCTGGAGCCGTCTTGCAGCGTGCGCTTGGTAATCACTGCCACGCGGTGCGTAGCTGCCAGATGCAGAGCGGCGGACAGTCCGGCCAGGCCGCTGCCCACAATCAAAACGTCAAAGTCGTGCGATGCCATGGAGTGCGTGGAGATTGAAAAGTGTCGAACTAAAGTCGAACCACGGCAGCCGGCCGCAGCGGTGGGATTAGGTCGGCGTATAGGCCAGCCTGACGTAAATGGGGGCAAAAGCCTCGGCTTGGGTGATGTCGATCAGCGTCTCTTTGGCCAATTCCAGCAGCGCGATAAACGTCACCACCAGCACGGTGCGGCCTTTGGACGGATCAAACAAACTCTCAAACGGCGCAAAGCGGCGCCCGTGCAGCGCTTTCAGTAGCTGCCCCATGTATTGGCGCACGCTCAACTCTTCGCGGGTGATGCGGTGGTGCTGCACCAGCGTGGCGCGTTTGAAGATGTCGCGCCACGCTTGCTGCAGCTCGCTGGCATCGACATCAGGGTAGCGCGGTTCGTTGCCTCGTTCTATTGCGGCCTGTGCAGTCCAAAAATCGCGCCCGTGCTGGGGCAGTTGCCCCAGTTGCACGGCGGCAAGCTTCATTTGCTCGTAGTCCAGCAGCCGGCGCACCAGCTCGGCGCGCGGGTCGGCGGCTTCGTCGCTGCCTTCGGTTCTTTTGGGCGGCAGCAACATGCGCGATTTAATCTCGATCAGCATCGCCGCCATCAGCAAATACTCGGCGGCCAGCTCCAAGTTGCGGTTGCGCACCTCGTCGATGTAGACCAAATACTGGCGCGTCAAACCAGCCATCGGAATATCGAGGATGTTGAAGTTTTGCTTGCGAATCAGGTACAGCAGCAAATCCAGCGGCCCCTCAAACGCCTCTAAAAACACCTCCAGCGCATCAGGCGGGATGTAGAGGTCGGTTGGCATGGCAAACATTGGCTCGCCATACAAACGCGCCAAAGCAACCCGGTCGAGCGCTGCCAGCGCGTCACCCATCAGAGCCATCC
>JAGNUJ010000187.1 GCA_017987055.1 Giesbergeria sp. | reverse complement strand
TCGACCAAGAATTCGACGGCTTTGTGCGCAAGCTCATCACCTACATGATGGAAGACCCGCGCACCATTTCGGCCAGCCTCGATTTGCTGTTTTTGGCCAAGGCGATTGAGCGCATTGGCGACCATTCCAAAAACGTCGCCGAGCTGATTATTTATTTGGTCGAGGGCAAGGACGTGCGCCACACCTCGCTCGACCAGATTGAATCTGCTGTTCTATGAAAAACCTGCCCCGCGTGCTGATTGTCGAAGACGAACCAGCGATTGCCGAGCTGATTGCCGTCAACCTGCGCCACAACGGTTTTGCGCCGATGTGGGCACAAGACGGTGATGCCGCGCAGCGCGAGTTGAACGCTGTGCTGCCCGATGTGATCTTGCTCGACTGGATGCTGCCCGGCCAAAGCGGCCTGCAACTGGCGCGCAAATGGCGCCAAGATGCCCGCACCAAAGCCATTCCCATCCTGATGCTGACCGCGCGTGGCGACGAGCCGGACAAAGTCGCTGGCTTGGATGCCGGTGCCGACGACTACATCACCAAACCGTTTTCGACGCAGGAGCTGCTGGCGCGCATCCGCGCCGTGCTGCGCCGGCGCGCGCCCGAGCAGGTGGCCGACAGCGTCACCATCGCCGCGCTGGCGCTGGACGCGGCCACGCACCGCGTCACGTGGCAGGGCGAGCCGCTCAAAGTCGGCCCGACCGAATTCAAGCTGCTGCACTACCTGATGAAGCACGCCGAGCGCGTCCACAGCCGCGCCCAGTTGCTCGACAAAGTCTGGGGCGACCACGTGTTTATCGAAGAGCGCACCGTGGATGTCCACATCAAGCGCCTGCGCGAGGCGCTGGGTGGTGCCAGTGCGTTGGTGGAGACCGTGCGCGGCGCGGGCTATCGACTGACGGCGCAGCCGCAAGCGCCAGCACCTGCGCGCGACTGAGCAAGACCGAGCGCGTATGTTGTTCCGCGTGATGGTGTTTCTTTGCTGCCAAGTGGCGGGTGGACTGCTGGGCTGGTGGCAGTGGGGTGCCTGGGGTGCGGCGCTTGGGGCGGCGCTGGCGGCGTGGGCGTGGTTTGTGTGGGACGTGTGGCGCGGCGCGCGCGTGGTGCGCTGGTTGCGCCGGGGCGGCGATTTAACGCTAGCGCCGCAGTTGCACGGCCTGTGGGGCGAGGCCAGCGACCGCGCCCGCCGCCTGCTGCGCCAACAGCAAGCCCAAGTGCAAGACAGCGCCCAGCGCCTGCAAGAGGTGCTGTCTGCCCTGCAAGCCTCGCCCAACGGCGTGATTTTCTTGAATGCCGATGGTTGCATCGAGTGGAGCAACCACATCGCCGCTGCGCATTTCGGCATCGACGTTGAGCGCGACCTGCTGCAGTCGATTGGCAACTTGGTGCGCCACCCCGATTTCAGCGCCTATTGCGCGGGGCGCGACTTTTCTAACGCCGTGCTGATGCAAGGGCGCCACAGCACGCCCGAGTGCCCGGTGCGCCTGTCGGTGCAACTGCACCCGTATGGCCAAGGGCGCTGCCTGCTGCTGTCGCGCGACGTGACGGCGCTGGAGCAGGCCGAGGCGATGCGGCGCGACTTTGTTGCCAACGTCTCGCACGAAATTCGCACGCCGCTGACGGTGCTGAGTGGCTTTGTTGAAACGCTGCAAACCCTGACGCTAGAACCCGAGGAGGAGCAGCGCTATCTGGCGCTGATGGCGCAGCAAGCGCTGCGGATGCAAAACGTCGTCAACGGCCTGCTGACGCTCTCGCGCTTAGAGGGCAGTCCGCTGCCCAGCCTGAGCGAGTGGACGCCCGTGGCTCCACTGCTTAAGGCCTGCGAGGACGAGGCGCGCGCGCTGTCGGCGCTGCTGTCGCCGCCAAGCCAGCAGCATCGGCTGGAGTTTCCTGCGCTGTCTGGATTGGGCGACATCGCTGGCGTGCCAGCCGAGCTGCAAAGCGCGCTATCGAACTTGGTGGCCAATGCGGTGCGCTACACCCCGACCAGCGGCACCATCACCGTGGCGTGGACGCGCCAGGCCGATGGCAGCGCGGTGTTTGCGGTGGCTGACACCGGCCCGGGCATCGACCCAGCGCACATCGCCCGCCTGACGGAGCGCTTCTACCGCGTCGATCGCAGCCGTTCGCGCGACACCGGCGGCACCGGGCTGGGGCTGGCGATTGTCAAACATGTGCTGCAGCGCCACGGCGCAGCGCTGCACATCGACAGTGTGCTGGGCAAAGGCTCGGTGTTTTCGGTGCATTTTCCGACGCAGCGCCTGCGTGGTGCTGGGCAAGCAAACTAAATAAGTGAGCTGCTAGCGCACGTATTTAAAGGGTTTTAGCTGGTTTTTGGCTTCAAAGTGTTTAGATGCAAGCGCTAGCAGCTATCTTTTTTGATATAGATATAAGCCGGCGCAGCCACGTTTACTGCTCGTCGCTGGCCGCCACGGCGCGTATGCCGGCTGCGCCTACGTCAACAACGCCGCCCACCACCGTGGCTCCCACCTTGACGGTGGTTGCCACCACGGTGACCGCCGCATCCGCGACAGCCACTACCGCGCAGCCGCTGCACAGAACAGAAAGCAGTAAAGCAAATAAAACAGGGCGCATGGTGGAGGTGGTGTAGGTGATGTGCATTCAATTTTGAGACAAATTTCGCTGGGTTATTTTCCCCACGAATCCTTCAGGCCGACCGCCAAGTTAAACACCGGCTTGCCTGCGGCGTGGTCGATGCGGTCAGCGACGAAGTAGCCGTGGCGCTCGAACTGGAATTTTTCATCCGGCTGCGCATTCGCCAACGACGGCTCGACGATGGCGGTCAGCAC
>JAGNUJ010000186.1 GCA_017987055.1 Giesbergeria sp. | reverse complement strand
CGACAGCGGCGCGGTGGCGAACAGCGCGCGCAGGCTGTCCCACGCGCCGACGTAGCTGGCCGGGTTGGAGCGCGCGGTTTTGCCAATCGGCGACTGGTCGACAAACACCACGTCGCTCAAAGTCTCGGTGCCGCTCAGGCGCTCAAACGCGCCGGGGCTTTCGGTGGCTTTGCCAAAGTGGCGCTGCAAGGCCGGTGCCAGCACGTCTTGAATCAGGCTGGACTTGCCCGAGCCGCTGACGCCAGTGACCGTGACCAATCTTTGCAGCGGAAAGGCGACGGAGATGTTTTTCAGGTTGTGCTGGCGCACGCCTTCCAGCGTCAGGCGCGGCGTGTCGTCCAGCACCCGGCGGGGAAAGGCGGCGCCAATGCGTTTGCGCCCGCCCAGATACTGGCCGGTGAGCGTGTCGGCGCTGCGCAGCGCCTCGGGCGTGCCGTCAAAGACGATGCGCCCGCCGCGCTCGCCCGGACCGGGGCCAAAGTCCAGCACGCGGTCGGCGGCCAGCATCACCGCCGGGTCGTGTTCGACCACCACCAGCGTGTTGCCAGCATCGCGCAGGCGCAGCATGGCTTCGGTGATGCGGTGCATATCGCGCGGGTGCAGGCCAATGCTGGGCTCGTCCAGCACAAACAGCGTGTTGACCAGCGAGGTGCCCAGTGCCGTGGTCAGGTTGATGCGCTGCACCTCGCCACCCGACAGCGTGCGGCTTTGCCGGTCCAGCGTCAGGTAGCCAATGCCGACGTCGCACAAATACTGCAGCCGCGTGCCGATTTCGGCGTGCAGCAGCTTGAGCGCTTGCGCGTCGCCATTGTTTTGGTCAAATGGGTCTGTAATGCTTATAGCGCCTGCGGTAGCAGCTATTAAATTGGTAGTATTTTTGTTCGCCATGCGGGCAAAAAACTGGCGCAGTTTGTCCAGCGGCAGCAGCATCAAGTCGTGCAGGCACAGCCCCGGCATTGCTTCGAGCTGCGCGCGGCTCCACGCTACGCCTTGCGGCAAAAAGCGCTGCGCCGGCGGCAGCACCGCGTCGGCGTCGGCTTGGCTGCCGATGCGCCACAGCAGGCTGTCGCTTTTCAGGCGCGCGCCGGCGCAGCTCGGGCACTGGGTGTAGCTGCGGTATTTGGACAGCAGCACGCGGATGTGCATCTTGTAAGACTTGGTCTCCAAGTAGTCAAAAAAGCGCTGCACGCCGTACCACTGCTGGTTCCATTGGCCGCTCCAGCCGGGCGCGCCGCCAATCACCCACTGCTGCTGCGCGGCGCTGAGCTGCCGCCAAGGCGTGTCGCGTGGAATGCCGGCGGCCTCGGCGTACCTCATCAGGTCGTCTTGGTTTTCTTGCCACGCCGGGGTTTGCAGGGTTTTGATAGCGCCGCCGCGCAGGGTTTTTTTGTCGTCGGGAATCACCAAGCCCCAATCGACGCCAATCACCCGGCCAAAGCCCTTGCAGGCCTCGCACGCCCCGGCTGGGGAGTTGAAGGAGAACATCGACGCCAGCGGCTCGGCGTAGCGCAGGTCGCTGTCTGGGCAGTGCAGGCCGGTGGAGAATTTCCAAATCTCGGGCGCATCCGCGTCGGCCAAGCAATAGACATTGAGCTGCCCAGCACCGCGTTTCAGCGCCACCTCGATGGCCTCAATCACGCGTACTTTCTCGGCGTTACCTAGCCGGAAACGGTCAGCCACCACGTCCAGTAAGCGCACCTTTCCCAGCGCGCGTTCGGCTTGCACTTTGGTAAAGCCGCTGGCCGACAGCCACTGCGCCACTTCGTCGGCGCTGGTGTCGGCGGGCAATTCGACCGCAAAGGTGATGGCGATGCGCGGGTCGCCCGCAGCGCGGCAACGGCGTTGCAACTCGGCATAAATGCTCTCGGGCGAGTCGTGGCGCACGGCTTGCGCGGTTTGGCGGTCAAACAACTGGCCGGCGCGAGCGAACAGCAGCTTCAAATGGTCGTTCAACTCGGTCATGGTGCCGACGGTGGAGCGCGAGCTGCGCACCGGATTGGTCTGGTCGATGGCAATGGCGGGCGGCACGCCATCGACCTTGTCCACGGCGGGCTTGTCCATGCGGTCGAGAAACTGGCGTGCGTAGGCGCTGAAGGTTTCCACATAGCGGCGCTGGCCTTCGGCAAACAGCGTGTCAAACACCAAGCTGGACTTGCCCGAGCCGCTCGGCCCGGTGACCACCGTCAGCTCGCCGGTGCGGATGTCCACATCCAAATTTTGCAGGTTGTGCTGGCGTGCGCCGCGGATGCGGATCAGTCCTTGGGTCATGGGGATAAGCCGTCTTGAGTGCAGAGGGCTGTGATTTTCTGGCAATTGCTTGGATGGCACAGCGCACGCAAAAAAGCCCCGCACCCAAAAGGTGCGAGGCTTTTTGTCTGGTCAGCAGACTCCCGTAAAAGGGAGGCGGCGATTAGAAGTTGTGGCGAACGCCCAGAGCGAACGAGCTGAAGTCAGCGCCATTGACGCCGGTGGCGTAAGAAGCGCCAACCTTGTTGTCCACCTTGGTGTAGTAGGTGTAGACCTTGGTGCGCTTGCTCAGGTTGTAGTTGTAGGCCAAGGTGTACTGGGTCGCTGCGCTGTTAGCGATGTTGTCGTACTTGCCGGCGCGGCCTACGTTGAGGTGGAACTCGGAAGCGCCCATCATGTAAGCGCCAGAGATGCGCACGGTGTCACGCTTGCCAGCGTTGGCAATGACACCGTTTTCGTCGCGCTGGTAGTAGCCGCCGATGACAAATGGGCCAGTGGTGTAGTTGGCGCGCAGAGCCAATTGCTTGGCGTCGTCCAGTTGGCTGTAGCCAGCGCCCAAGCCCAGTGCGCCCATGT
>JAGNUJ010000065.1 GCA_017987055.1 Giesbergeria sp. | reverse complement strand
GGCCGCTACAGCCACAGCTACATGGACGCGCTGCCCGACTTCGTCAAGCTGGCCGAGGCCTATGGCCACGTCGGCATGTTGATTGAGCGCCCCGAAGACGTCGAGCCGGCGCTGCGCGAAGCGCGCCGCCTGAGCATGGAAGAAAAACGCACCGTGTTCCTTGACTTTCGCACCGACCCGACCGAGAACGTCTTCCCGATGATTCAGGCCGGTAAGGGCTTGACCGAGATGCTGCTCGGTTCCGAAGACCTTTAAATTTAAGTGAAATTAGCCTCTAGCCCAATAAACACGTGCGCTAGCAGCTATCATTTAAATAGTGTCGGTGGTATTTTTAACCAATTTTGACGAATCTATTGCCTGCCAAACCCACGCATTACCGTGCGCGGGCGAGGGCAGCGAAATGAGGAATCTGGACTTATGAAACACATCATTGCTGTTCTGCTGGAAAACGAAGCCGGTGCGCTCTCGCGCGTGGTCGGCCTGTTTTCGGCGCGGGGCTACAACATCGAGTCGCTGACCGTGGCGCCGACCGAAGACCCATCGCTGTCGCGCATGACGATCCAAACCACCGGCTCGGACGACGTGATTGAGCAAATCACCAAGCACCTGAACCGCTTGATCGAAGTGGTCAAAGTGGTTGACCTGACCGAAGGCGCCTACACCGAGCGCGAGCTGATGATGGTCAAGGTGCGCGCTGTCGGCAAAGAGCGCGAAGAAATGAAGCGCATGGCCGATATTTTTCGCGGCCGCATCATCGACGTGACCGACAAAAGCTACACCGTCGAGGTGACCGGCGACCAAGCCAAAAACGACGCTTTTCTGCAAGCGCTGGACCGCACCGCAATCTTAGAGACCGTGCGCACGGGTGCCAGCGGCATCGGCCGCGGCGAGCGCATCCTGCGGGTGTAAGACAATCTAGCCTTTTTACGCCATTTTTCTAAATCAACAACGCATACGCACTGGAGCAAAAATGAAAGTTTTCTACGACAAAGACTGTGACCTGAGCCTGATCAAGGGCAAAACCGTCGCCATCATCGGTTACGGCAGCCAAGGCCACGCACACGCGCAAAACCTGAACGAAAGCGGCGTCAAAGTCGTCGTCGGTCTGCGCAAAGGCGGCGCCTCGTGGGACAAAGTCGCCAAGGCTGGCCTGAACGTGCTGGAAGTTGACGAGGCCGTCAAAGCGGCTGACTTGGTCATGATGCTGTTGCCCGACGAAAACATCCCTGACGTCTACAACAACAACGTTGCCCCCAACATGAAGCAAGGCGCCACGCTGGCCTTTGCCCACGGCTTTAACGTGCACTACAACCAAGTCGTGCCACGCGCTGACTTGGACGTGGTGATGGTGGCCCCTAAAGGCCCCGGTCACACCGTGCGCTCGGAATACCTCAAAGGCGGCGGCGTGCCCACCTTGATCGCGGTGTACCAAGACAAGTCCGGCAAAGCCCGTGATTTGGCCTTGTCCTACGCGGCTGCCAACGGCGGCGGCAAAGGCGGCATCATCGAAACCGACTTCAAAGAAGAAACCGAAACCGACTTGTTCGGCGAGCAAGCGGTGCTGTGCGGTGGCGCGGTTGAGCTGGTGAAGATGGGCTTTGAAACCCTGACCGAAGCCGGCTACGCCCCAGAGATGGCCTACTTCGAGTGCCTGCACGAGCTCAAGTTGATTGTTGACCTGATGTATGAAGGCGGCATCGCCAACATGAACTACTCAATCTCGAACAACGCCGAGTACGGCGAGTACGTGACCGGCACCGAAGTCATCAACGACAAGTCGCGCGAAGCCATGCGCGCTGCCCTCAAGCGCATCCAGTCGGGTGAGTACGCCAAGATGTTCATCCAAGAAGGCAAGACCAACTACCCAAGCATGACGGCGCGCCGGCGCATGAACGCTGACCACGCCATCGAAAAAGTGGGCGGCCAACTGCGCGCCATGATGCCTTGGATCAGCAAGAACAAGCTGGTCGATCAGACCCGCAACTGATAGCGCTGCCTTCGGGCAGGCGTTCTCAAAAAGGCCACTTCGGTGGCCTTTTTCTTGGGTGCTGACTATTACACTTGCGCGGTATGCAAGCACTAAATACTATTATTTTGATAGCTGTAAGCGCACGCCAGTTGTGCGCTGGAGGTCGATTTGATGCATAACGATAATAAGCCTCACCCCGACATGGGCGTGGTGCCGCGCAAACGCCGTAAGGGCATTTATGTCTTGCCCAATGCGATCACGCTGGCAGCCTTGTTCGGTGGTTTTTATGCCGTGGTCATGGCGATGAATGGGCGCTTTGACTTGGCGGGAATTGGCATTTTTTGCGCCATGGTGCTCGACAGCCTCGATGGCCGCGTGGCCCGCATGACCAACACCCAAAGCGCGTTTGGCGAGCAGATGGATTCGCTCTCGGACATGGTGTCTTTTGGCGCTGCGCCGGCGCTGATTGCGTATATCTGGGCGCTGAAAGACTTGGGGCGCTGGGGCTGGATGGCGGCGTTTGTCTATTGCGCCTGCGCAGCGCTGCGTTTGGCGCGTTTTAACGTCAACACCACGGTGGTCGATAAGCGCTATTTTCAGGGTTTGCCGTCGCCGGCAGCGGCGGCTTTGGTGGCGGGCTTTATCTGGTTGATGGCGGAGCTGGGCATACACCGCGCTGCTGATTTGGCCGCGCTGTCGTGGCTGGGCTGGGAACACATCAGCTGGATCACATTTGCCCTGACGCTGTACGCTGGCCTGACGATGGTGACCAATGTCCCGTTTTACAGCTTCAAAGATGTGCGCGTGAAAAAAAGCGTGCCGTTTTTCGTCATTGTCTTGATTGCGCTGGGCATTGCCATCATCAACATCCATCCACCGATTGTGTTGTTCAGCGTGTTCGTGTTGTACGGTTTCAGCGGCTATGGCGTCTATGCATGGCGAAAAGCCAAGGGCCAGCAAACCAGCGTGATCAGCACCTCGACCGACGAACCCGATGAGCGTGGCTTGCACAAATAGCCGCCCAGCTGTGCTACATTGCACGACATGAAAAATCTTGCAACCGCGCTATTGCTACCTCCCCTCGGGCGGAGGACTTAGAGCGCGCGCGCACTCTTTTTCTTTCAAGGCCCGTATGCACCTGCAACGGGCCTTTTTGTTTTCGCCAGCGAAACTTTCACTTTGCAGATCTCACCGAAACTTAGCTAACCCCACCTTAATCAGGAATCAGGAGTAAAGACATGGCTGACCAATTGATCATTTTTGACACCACCTTGCGCGATGGCGAGCAATCGCCCGGCGCTTCCATGACCAAAGACGAAAAATTGCGCATTGCGCGCCAATTGGAGCGCCTGAAGGTGGATGTGATCGAAGCCGGTTTTGCGGCCAGCTCTAACGGCGATTTCGAGGCCGTGCAGTTGATTGCTAATTCGATCAAAGACTCGACCATTTGCTCACTCTCACGTGCCAACGACCGCGATATTTCGCGCGCAGCTGAAGCTTTGAAGGGCGCTAACCGCGCACGCATTCACACTTTCATTGCCACCTCGGCCTTGCACATGGAGAAAAAACTGCGCATGACGCCCGAGCAGGTGTTGGAGCAAGCCAAGCAGTCGGTGCGCTTTGCCCGCAATTTGTGTGCTGACATCGAGTTCAGCCCGGAGGACGGCTACCGCAGCGATATGGATTTTTTGTGCCGCGTGATTGAGGCGGTAATTGCCGAAGGCGCAACCACCATCAACGTGCCCGACACCGTCGGCTATGCCATCCCCGAGTTGTACGGCAACTTCATCAAGACGCTGCGTGAGCGCGTGCCCAACAGCGACAAGGCGATTTGGTCGGTGCATTGCCATAACGACTTAGGCATGGCGGTGGCCAACTCGCTGGCCGGCGTCAAAATTGGCGGCGCACGCCAAGTCGAATGCACTATCAACGGCTTGGGCGAACGCGCCGGCAACTGTGCGCTAGAAGAAATCGTCATGGCGGTGAAAACCCGGCGCGATTATTTCAATTTGGATTTGAATATCGACGCCCAGCACATCGTCGCCGCCAGTCGCATGGTCAGCCAGATCACCGGCTTTGTGGTGCAGCCCAACAAGGCCGTGGTCGGTGCCAATGCCTTTGCCCACGCCAGCGGCATCCACCAAGACGGCGTGCTCAAAGCGCGCGATACCTACGAAATCATGCGCGCTGAAGACGTCGGCTGGAGTGCCAACAAAATTGTGCTGGGCAAACTGAGCGGGCGCAACGCCTTCAAGCAACGCCTGCAAGAGTTGGGCGTGAGCATGGAGAGCGAAGTCGAAACCAACGCCGCATTCGCCCGTTTCAAAGAGCTGGCCGATCGCAAGAGCGAGATTTTTGACGAAGATATCTTGGCACTGGTCAACGATGAAAGCTTAGGCAATATGCAAGAGCAATACAGCTTTGTTTCCTTATCGCAGCACAGCGAAACCGGCGAGCGGCCGCACGCCTGCGTCGTGTTTACCGTGGACGGTAAAGAAGTGCGCAGTGAAGCCGAGGGCAACGGTCCGGTGGATGCGTCGCTCAAAGCCATTGAGGCGCACGCCCAAAGCGGTGCCGAAATGGTGCTGTATTCGGTCAACGCCATCAGCGGCTCAACCGAAAGCCAAGGCGAAGTCACGGTGCGTTTGCAAAACAGTGGCCGGGTCGTCAATGGCGTTGGTGCGGATCCAGACATCGTGGTGGCATCGGCCAAAGCCTATCTCCATGCACTCAATAAGCTGCACAGCAAGGCTGAGCGGGTAGCTGCGCAGGGCTAAAGCTTGTCGAAAGATGTATCTCTGAACGGGTTGCCAACTTATAATCTCACCTAGATTATTGAAGAGTCGTGCAAGTTATTGATATTGCAAGACTTTTCGCTTTACTGCACTGGCAGAAATTTTGTTTGGAGATATTTCGATGCATCGCCCCTACCGCACTGCGGTGCGCTCGTTGTTAAAGATGCTGGGCACGGTAGCGCTGGGGATTGCCTTAGCGACGCCCACTGTCCATGCTGCAGAGCGCAAAAAATCACCAGCCAAAAAACAGCAGGTCAGTGCAGTCAACGCCAAACGCTCAACAGCCAAAGCGGTACCGAGGCAGCAGGCGGCTGCCTCCCGCACCAAGGCTTCACTGGTGGCTAAGAATAAAAATAAAGCCACCGTAGCGAAAAATTCGAGCGCCAAATCGCGTGTTACAGCGGCATCTTCGGCCAAGGCGTCGCGCACAGTGGCGGCTTCGTCTGGCAAGAAGGTGGCGCGCATGGCGGCTGTTTCGGCGCGTGCGCCGGTGCGGACGGCTTATGTGGCACCGGCGCGGCAGTCTTTTGGCGAAATGGCCGGTTTGCACGCCTTGAGCGATCCGCTGGACCTCAAATCCAGCGTCGCTTTGATCATTGACCAAGACACCAAAGAGATTTTGCTGAGTAAAAACGACCATGCGGTGCTGCCGATAGCCTCACTCACCAAGCTGATGACTGGCTTGTTGATTAGCCAATCGCGCCTGCCTATGGATCAGCTGATCACTATCACTCAAGACGATATTGATACCGAAAAAGGCAGCCGTTCGCGCTTGATGGTCGGCACCACGCTGACGCGCCGCGAAATGCTGCATTTGGCGCTGATGTCGAGCGAAAACCGCGCCGCCAATGCGCTGGGTCGCACGTATCCCGGTGGTTTGTCGCTGTTTGTCGCGCAAATGAATGCCAAGGCGCGTGCTTTGGGTATGCGCGATACCCGCTATGTGGAGCCCACTGGCTTATCGAGCAAAAACCAGTCCAGCGCGCACGATTTGGCGATTTTGGTCAACGTTGCGCACAGCGATCCGGTGCTGCGCGAGTTCTCGACCTCGCCGGGCTATGAAGTAGCTGTCGGCAACCGCACCTTGCAGTACAACAACACCAACCGCTTGGTGCATAGCCCGTCTTGGGATATTGGCCTGCAAAAAACCGGCTACATCTCAGAGGCTGGGCGCTGCTTGGTGATGCAAGCCGAGGTGGCCGGGCGCAAGCTGATCATGGTGTTTTTGGATTCCGCTGGAAAATTCAGCCGCTTAGGTGATGCCGAGCGTGTGCGCCAGTGGGTCGAATCAACGCCTGAGCTGCGCTCCTCAGCGCAGCACATGACCGCCCGTGGCGGGTGATATTTAAAAACCAGCCGGCGTGCCTTTGTAGCCTAGCGCCACAGAAATACTGTTAGCGGTGGACTGCAACTTGGGCAACCATTCTTCCTCCAAACGGTCCGCTGGTGCCGAAATCGACAGTCCGGCTACCAGCTTGCTTTGGTCGTCATAGACGCCAGCAGCAATGCAGCGCACGCCCAATTCCAGCTCTTCGTTATCGCGCGCGATGCCGTATTGGCGCGCTTTGGCCAGTTCGCGCTCTAACAATAGCAGCTGCGTGATGCTGTTGCGCGTTTGCCCGGGCAGACCGGTGCGGGTGGCGTAGGTGCGCACGCGCTGCGGATCGTCCGCCGCTAAAAACAGTTTGCCGGTGGAAGTCAAATGCAGCGGAGCGCGCCCGCCGATGGCGCGCACCACTTGCATACCCGAGCGCTCGCTGTAGGCGCGTTCGACATAAATAATTTCGTCACCTTGGCGCAGGCTAAGGTTGACCGGTTGCTGGATTAATTTATGCAGCTCGCGCATCGGCACCAGTGCCGCATCGCGCACATTCAAACGCCCTTTGACCAAGTTGCCTAGCTCCAGTAAGCGCATCCCCAAGCGGTAGCTGCCCGACTCGGGCCGATCCACAAAGCGGCCAGTGGCCAAGTCGTTCAGGATGCGGTGGGTGGTGGACGGGTGCAGCCCGGTCTTTTCGCTGATTTCCTTCAGTGAAATAGCTTCTTCGCGCGACGCGAGCACATCTATCAGCGCAAACATGCGCTCGATGACCTGAACACTGGGCTTGACGGGTATTGCAGGATCGATTTTTTTCATGGGGTGAAATTTGAGGAATGGCTCCAATTTTACCTTGTGAAATTGAACCGTGCTCAGGAGACCTCGGTGCGCCGTTCTACGCGCTGCCATTGCCTTTGGATACACAGTTCATGCGGCAAAAATAGCGCTTTGTAGTTCATTTTGGAACTGGCTTCTATCCAGTAACCCAAGTACGCATAAGCCAAGCCCATTTGGCGTGCTTGTTCAATTTGCCACAGCACGTTGTAGGTGCCATAGCTGCAATGTGGCTCCGGCTCGTAGAAGGTATAGACGGCAGACAGGCCATCGCTGAGCACATCGATCAGGGAGACCATTTTCAGCGCGCCTTCGGTGCCGTCGTCGTTAGCGGGGAGGCGAAATTCGACCAGCCGCGAATCGACATGGCTTTGCAGCAAAAATTGGCTGTATTGGTCTACGCTGTCGTGGTCCATGCCGCCGCCGCTGTGGCGGCCGTTTTGGTAGCGCAGATAGAGCTGGTAGTGCTCGGGTACAAAGCTGGGTGCCAGCACGCGCACTTGGAGATTGGCGTGGCGCTTGGCGGCGCGGCGTTGGCTGCGGTCGGGCACAAATTCTTGCGCCAGCACGCGCAGCGGCTGGCAGGCGCTGCAGCCGTCGCAATAGGGGCGGTAGGTGAACAGCCCGCTGCGCCGAAAGCCTTGAGCGACTAGCGCGGAATAGGCCTCGCTGCGTACCAGATGGGCCGGTGTGGCAACTTGCGAGCGCGCTTGGCGGTTGGGCAAATAGCTGCAGTCATACGCAGCGGTGGCGTAGAACTGCAGGGCTTGCACTGGAAGGTCGTTGAGTTGCGCCATTGATCAATGCGGGCTCGTCAGCAGTTGATTCCACAGCCGAGGCTCAAACTGCCAGTGGATTTCTGGCTCCGTCTGGGCTTGCTGCACATGTTGTAGAAATTGCGCACGAGAAATTTCGTACGCACCCAATGAAGCCAAGTGCGGCGTATTTTGTTGGCAATCAATCATCCCGACACCGGCGTGGCGGCACAAACACACCAATGCGGCAAGGGCAATTTTTGAAGCGTCAGTAGCGTGGGCAAACATCGATTCGCCAAATACTGCCCGCCCCAAGCCAATGCAATACAAGCCGCCTACTAACTTTTCGTCGATCCACGTTTCGATGCTGTGCGCGTAGCCGCCAGCGTGAAAGGCTTCATAAGCCTCAATCATGTCGGGCACGATCCAAGTGCCGTCTTGGTGACTGCGCGGCGCTTTGGCGCAGGCGCGTATCACGGTGCCAAAGTCGTGATCGATGCGAATTTCGCAGCGCGGATCCGCTCGAAATTTTTGCAAAGTTTTGCGTAGCGAGCGGTGCAGCCGAAAGGCGTCGGGTTGCAACACCATGCGCGGGTCAGGCGACCACCACAGTACCGGTTGGCCCGCACTGAACCACGGAAAAATTCCTTGGCGATAAGCGCTCAGCAAATGTGCGACATCGAGCGCGCCGCCCACAGCCAGTAGGCCAGGCGCTGGCGTGTCATGGCTCCACGCGGCGTGAGGAGCAGGAAATGGATCGTGGGGCTGGAGCCAAGGCAGGGTAGGCATAAAGTGTTGGAGTTGTTGCTCAGACGGACGCGTTGCCTTGCGAAATGCCCGTGATGTCTCGCAACATCCCTGCTGCCACTGGGG
>JAGNUJ010000064.1 GCA_017987055.1 Giesbergeria sp. | reverse complement strand
CGTCAAAGCCCACGGCTTGCAAGACAGCGCCAACAAGCGCGCCATCAACGCCGACGCCAAGCTGCTGCCGGTGTTTGGCAAGCCGCAAATCACCATGTTTGAGCTGGCCGGCATCGTCGGCAAACACTTGGCTTAACTTGACCTAAAGCGCAACGAAACGACAGCACGGCAGCCCCGCTATGGCACTGGACTACTTTGACCTTGAAGCCCTGCGCCTGCAGCACCCGGCGTGGCGCTTGCTGCGGGCGAAAAATGCGCCGCTGGTGGCCAGCTTTTTGCACCGGGTATTCATCACGCCCAACCAGCGGGTGCTGGCGCAGTCGGACTTGGTCGAGGCGCTGAACGACACGCTGTACGCGCTGCGCGAGCGCTTGGGGGGCGACGCGCCGCCCAAACCCGCCAACGAGTATCTAAACGACTGGGCGGCCAACGACGCCGGTTGGTTGCGCAAGTTTTACCCACCCGGCTCAGACGAGCCACACTTTGACCTGACCCCCGCCACCGAGCGGGCGCTGGCGTGGCTGGTCAGCCTGTCCGAGCGCGCCTTTGTCGGCACCGAATCGCGCCTGCTGACGCTGTTTAGCCTGCTACAGCAAATGAGCGAGGGCAGCGACACCAACCCGCAAACCCGCTTGGCCGAGCTGCACAAACGCCGCGCCGAGATGGATGCCGACATCGCGCTGGTCGAAAGCGGCCAAATGCCGCTGCTGGACGACACGGCGCTGAAAGAGCGCTTTCAGCAGTTCTCGGGACTGGCGCGGGAGTTGTTGGCGGATTTTCGGGAAGTGGAGCAAAACTTTCGCACGCTGGACCGCAATATGCGCGAGCGCATTGCGCTGTGGGACGGCGCCAAGGGCACGCTGCTGGGCGACATTTTGGGCGAGCGCGATGCCATCACCGACTCCGACCAAGGCAAGAGCTTTCGGGCGTTTTGGGGGTTTTTGATGTCGCAGTCGCGCCAAGACGAGCTGAGCCATTTGCTTGACCGCGTGCTGGCGCTGGAGCCGGTGGCCGCGCTGGAGCCCAACCCCCGGCTGCGCCGCGTGCACTACGACTGGCTGGACGCAGGCGAACACGCGCAGCGCACCGTGGCGCAACTGTCGCAGCAATTGCGGCGGTTTTTGGACGACCAAGCGTGGCTAGAAAACCGCCGCATCATGGATTTGCTGCGGGGCATTGAGGTGCGGGCGCTGGCGCTGCGCAGCGCGCCGCCCACGGGTGCCATCCACGCCATCGACGCGCTGCACCCCGAGGTTGATTTGCCGCTGGAGCGCCCGCTGTACCGCGCCCCAACCAAAACTGCGCTAACCGCTACCAAGCTAGCAGCCGGCCACGCCGAGGGCGACGCGCAGGCGCTGTTTGAGCAAGTGCGCATCGACAAAGCCGCGCTAGCGCAGCACATTCGCCAGTCGCTGCAAACGCGCGCGCACATCAGCTTGGGCGAGTTGCTGCAACTGCGCCCGCTGCAACACGGACTGGGCGAGCTGGTGGCGTATTTGCAACTGGCCAGCAGCGGCGCGGTGCAAACGGCGCTCGATGAGTCAGTGCAAGAAACCATCCACTGGGTCAGCGCTGATGGCACGCCGCGCAGCGCCACCGTGGCACGCATTCTTTTTGTGAGGCCATAAATGCCACTCTTGCCACTCTTAGGTGACCTAGACAACGATACGCTCGACGCTCCCAACGCGCAGCATGCACCCGCACCCGCACCCGAGTACGCACTGAGCGCCGCCGTGGTGCCGCTGCTCAAAGGCGTGGTCTACCGCGAAGACGACCCTGCGCTGTGGACTGTTCTGCTGCAACAGCGCGCCCGCATGATGGACTACGTGGCGGTGCTGGCGCTGGAGCTGCACATCGACGAGGCCGAGGGCTATGCCTTTTTGCGCTCCCGCCCCGACAGCGATAAAGAGGACGAGGCTGAGGCCAACAGCGACGGCAACAGCGACAGCGCACCCAAGCTGCCGCGCTTGGTGCGCCGCCAGCAGTTGAGCTTTCCGATCAGCCTGCTGCTGGCGCTGCTGCGCAAAAAGCTGGCCGAGTTTGATGCCAGCGGCGGCGAGACGCGGCTGGTGCTGTCGCGCGGTCAGGTGATCGAGCTGATGCGGATTTTTCTGCCCACTGGCTCGAACGAATCACGCCTCATCGACCAGATGGACACGCACCTGAACAAAGTGGTCGAGCTGGGCTTTGTCCGCCGCTTGAAACCCAGCAGCGCCGGCCAAGAAGCGGCGTTTGAAGTGCGCCGCATTTTGAAAGCCTTTGTCGATGCGCAGTGGCTGGCCGACTTCGACCAGCGCTTGCAGGAATACCAAGCGCAAGTGGCGGCACCAGTGACCACAACTGCATCCAGCAGCAAGGAAGGCGAGGCCGACGATGCCAACGACGACAACGGATGAACCCACCGCGCTGGCCGGTTTTCGGCTGCAGCGGTTGGAGGTGCTCAACTGGGGCACCTTCCACCAGCGGGTGTGGTCGCTCGACCTGCAAGGGCGCAACAGCCTGCTGACCGGTGATATCGGCTCGGGCAAATCGACGCTGGTCGATGCGCTGACCACGCTGCTGGTGCCAGCGCATCGCGTCGCCTACAACAAGGCAGCCGGAGCGGATGCCAAAGAGCGCACGCTGCGCTCCTACGTGCTGGGGCACTACAAATCAGAGCGCAACGCCGCTGGCGGCAACGCCAAACCGGTGGCGCTGCGCGATGCCAGCAGCTACTCGGTCATCTTGGGCGTGTTCCACAACGCCGGGTTTGACCAAACTGTCACGCTGGCGCAGGTGTTTGCGCTGAAAGACGCACTCGGCCAGCCCGAGCGCCTGTACGTGGCCAGCGACAAAGCTTTGTCGATTACCGCTGACTTTGCCAACTTTGGCACCACCGTCACCGCCCTGCGCACGCGGCTGCGCAAAGGCGGTGCGGTGCTGTTTGACAGCTTTCCGCCCTACAGCGCGCACTTTCGCCGCCGCTTTGGCATCGAGGGCGAGCAAGCGCTGGAGCTGTTCCACCAAACCGTGTCGATGAAATCGGTTGGCAACCTGACCGACTTTGTGCGCCGCCATATGTTGGAGCCGTTTGACGTCGCGCCGCGCATTCAGGCGCTGATTGCGCACTTTGACGACTTGAGCCGCGCCCACGCTGCCGTGCTGGACGCCAAAGAGCAAGTCACCCTGCTGGCACCGCTGGTGGCGGACTGCGACCAGCACGCGCAATTGCAAGACAGCACCGCCCTGCTGCGCGCCTGCCGCGAGGCGCTGCGGCCGCACTTTGCTGAGTTAAAGCACGGGCTGATTGCCGCGCGCCTGCTCAGCCTGAGCGAGTCGCTGGCCAACGAAGAAGCCAAAGTCCAAAAATGGGAAGCGCAGCGCAACCTGCAACGCGGCCAAGCGCAAGAGCTGAACTTGGCCATAGCGCAGAACGGCGGCAACCGTCTGGCGCAGCTAGAACAGCAAATCCAGCGCCAGCAAACCGAGCAAACCCGCCGCCAACGCAACGCTGCGCGCTATGACGAACTGCGCCAACAGCTCAGCCTGCTGCAAGTGGGCAGCGCCGAAGACCTGCTGGCGCAGCAGCAAGTCTGCTTAGACCTGCGCGAACAGGCCAAAAACACCAGCAGCGAGCTGCAAAACGATTTGGTCGAAGAAAGCGCCGCGCTGCTGGAGAGCCGGCGCACGCACACAGCGCTGGCCGCGGATATCACCAGCCTGCGCGGGCGGCGCAGCAACATCGACACACAGCAAATTGCCATCCGCGCAGCGCTGTGCCAAGCGCTGGATTTGAACGAAGCGGCGATGCCATTCGCCGGCGAATTGATTGAAGTGCGCAGCAGCGAGCGCGACTGGGAAGGCGCCGCCGAGCGGCTGATGCGCGGCTTTGCGCTAGCGCTGCTGGTGCCCGAGGCGCACTACGCCCGCGTGGCAGAGTGGGTGGACAGCACCAAGCTGCAAGGCCGGCTGGTGTATTTCAAAGTGCGCCTGAAAAAGGGCGGCAACGCCAGCAGTGCCAGCAACACCGCGCAACTGCCCGAGTCGCACCCCGATGCGCTAGTCCACAAACTCACCCTGCAGCCCGAATCGCCGTTTTACCCCTGGCTGGAGCAGGCGCTGTGGCAGCGCTTTAACGTCGTCTGCTGCAGCAGCCAAGAGCAGTTTCGCCGCGAAACCGCCGCCATCACCCGCACCGGCCAAAGCAAAGGCGGCTACGGCGGCGAGCGCCACGAAAAAGACGACCGCCACCGCTTGGACGACCGGCGCCGCTATGTGCTGGGTTGGAGCAACAGCGCCAAACTGGCCGCGCTGGAAGCGCAAGCGCGCGTGCTCGAAGCCCGCTTGGGCGAGATGGGCGCCAAGGTGGCCGAGCTGCAGCGCAGCCAAGACACAGCCCAAGAACGCCTGAGCGCGCTGGACAAACTGGTCGAGTTTCGCGACTGGCGCGAGCTGGACTGGCGCACGCTGGCGCTAGAAATCAAACACTTGGACGACGAGCGCCAGCAGCTGCAAGCCTCATCCAACCTGCTGCAAGCGCTGACCGAGCGGCTGAAAAACCTTGAGCAAGAGCTAACAACTACCGAAGCCCGCTGCGACCAGCACCGCGATCAACGCTCCAAAACGGAGCAAAAAATCAGCGACATGAAAACGCTGCAACAGCAAACGCAGGCACTCACAGCAACAGACATCCCAACCACGCCCGACCCGCGCATTACCCGGCAACTGGCGACGCTACAAAAGGCGCACACCGGCCCGGCGCTGTCGATTGAAAACTGTGATGCCCGCGAGCGCGAACTCAATCTCCAACTCAACAGCAGCATCCAGAATGAGAACGCGCGCAGCAACCGCCTGCTCGAAAAAATCATCGCGGCCATGCGCATCTTCAACACGCGCTATCCGCTGAAAACGCAAGAAATTGATGTGGCAGTCGCCTCGGCTGACGAGTACCGCAGCCTGCTGCGCCAGCTCAACGCCGACGACTTGCCGCGCTTTGACGAACAGTTCAAAGCGCTGCTGAACGAAAACACCATCAACGAGGTAGCGCAGTTCAACTCGCAGCTCAACCGCGAGCGCGAGACCATCAAAGAGCGCATCGAGCGCATCAACCAATCGCTGGTGCAGATTGACTACACCCCCGGGCGCTTCATCGTGCTGGAAGCCCAACCCAGCACCGATGCCGAGGTGCGCGACTTTGTCTCGCAACTGCGCGCCTGCTTATCGGGCGAGATGTCGGGGACTTCAGGCGTATCGGGTGATGCAACGGCGGGCGACGGCCAGTATTCCGAAGCCAAATTTTTGCAGGTCAAAGCCATCATCGAACGCCTGCGCGGGCGCGAAGGCTTCACCGAACACGACAAGCGCTGGACAGCCAAAGTCACCGACGTGCGCAACGCCTTTGTGTTTTCAGCCAGCGAGCGCTGGCGCGACGATGGCCGCGAGCACGAGCACTACTCAGACTCGGGCGGCAAGTCGGGCGGGCAGAAAGAAAAACTGGCCTACACCATCCTCGCCGCCAGTTTGGCCTACCAATTTGGCTTGGCGTGGGGCGAAACCCGCTCGCGCAGCTTTCGCTTTGTCGTCATTGACGAGGCGTTTGGCCGCGGCTCGGACGAGTCGGCGCAATACGGGCTGGAGCTGTTTCGCAAGCTCAATTTGCAACTGCTGATCATCACGCCGCTGCAAAAAATCCACATCATTGAGCCGTTTGTGTCCAGCGTCGGCTTTGTCTCCAACCCGCAGGGGCAGGACTCGCAACTGCGGATGTTGCAAATCGAGGACTACAGCACCGAGCGCGAACGCCTGAGCAGCGTGGCGCAGGCGCTGCAGGCGGCCGATAAGAACGATGGCGATGGCGATGGCAACGGCGTGGACTGACTCGGCCGCGCTGCGCGCCCAAGTGCGCAAGCTGTGGGACAAAGGCGCGCTGCTGGCTCCCTTGGTCGATTTATCAGCGCAACCTGACTTACCCGCGCCACCCGAGCCACCCGGCTGGCCGCTGCGCTTGAAGTTGGCCGCGCCCAGCTCCAGCGACCTCAGTCCGCGCTTTGCTGAAGTGCGCCAATGGGCGGCAGAGCTGCGCCAACACGCCGGCCCCTACCGCCTGCAAGAGCGCGAACTGCGCCACCGCGAAGTCGGCCAGCAAAGCCTGCCCGAGGCGGTGTGGCTGGACTCGCTGGGCGCCGCCATTGCATGGCTGGGCAAAAGCCGCGACGCGCAGCAGTTTTCCGGTTTGGTCGCGGCCACCCGCAGCGCACAGCCCGCGCTGTTGCCGTGGCTAGCGCGGCGACCGCTGGCGGCGCTGTCACTGGCTGCCGTCTGGCCGCAGTTGCTGGCAGTAGTCGCTTGGCTGCAAACGCACCCGCGCCCCGGCATCTACCTGCGCCAAGTGGACATTGCCGGCGTGGACAGCAAATTCATCGAATCCCACCTCAGCGTGCTGACCGAGTGGCTGGACATCGCCCTGCCAGCTAAGTCCATCGACACCAGCGCCAGCGGCATCGGCCAATTTGCCCGGCGCTACGGCTTTCAAGACAAGCCGCTGCGGGTGCGCTTGCGCTGGCTGGATGCACCGCCGGACGGTTTGCAACCGCTGGGCGCGGACATCAGCATCACGCACAGCGCTTTTGCTGCGCTGGCACCCGCCGTGCGCCGGGTGTTTATTACCGAGAACGAAATCAACTTTCTGACCTTTCCGCCGGTGCAAGGCAGCTTGGTGGTGTTTGGCGCCGGCTACGGTTTTGCGGCGCTGGCCGGGACGCACTGGCTGCAGCGCTGCGCCGTGCATTACTGGGGCGACATCGACACGCACGGCTTGGCCATACTTGACCAACTGCGCGCCAGCGTGCCGCACGCCCAATCGCTGCTGATGGACGAAGCCACCCTGCTGGCGCACCGCGCCCACTGGGGACAAGAGCCGACGCCCGTGCTGCACGACTTGCCGCGCTTAACAGCGGCAGAGGCCGCGCTGTTCGACGGCCTGCGCCAGCACCAATGGCAAACACAACCACAAGTGCAACTGCGACTGGAACAAGAGCGCATCGGCTTTGGCTGGGTGCAGCAGGCCTTAACCCACCTCTTGCCGATAGATAGCCATGTCACCTAGCCCGCAATTCACCGCCAAACGCATCACGCCGACGCCGCAGCAACTGGCGGTGCAAACCGCCAGCGCCCAAACCCTGCTGATTGAGGCCAACGCCGGCGCGGCCAAGACCACCACGCTGGCGCTGCGCATGGCCGAGGGCTGGGCGCGCGGCATCCGCCCGGAAGACTTCTTGGCGCTGACCCACACGGCCAGCGCCTGCCAAGCGCTGCGCGCCGCGCTGCTCAAAGTGGGGGTGCCGGCACCGGTGGCGCAGCGCTTTCGCATCACGCGGTTTGAAGACTTTTGCGCGCAGCTGCTGCAAGAGACGCTAGACCGTCCCGCCACGCCATACAGCACGCTGGAAGAGCTGCAGCCCTTCGTCTGGGAGGCGGTAGAGCGCGTGCAGGACAGCGAAGGCGAGCGCTGGCCGGAGGATTTGGCGCTGCCCAGTCTGGGCGACAGCGGCTTTGTCGAAGCTTTTTTGCAGCGCGCCGCGTGGCTCAAAGGCACGATGAAAGACGCGCTGGAGCGGGGCGACGCCAGCCCCTCGCCCGACTACGCCGGCGCGCTGGGCATCGACTACACCCAGCTGAAAGTGTTTTTGGCGTTCGAGCGCATCCGCCGGCGCGAGCTGACCGACCAGCCGCAGTTTCAGGGCGTGGGCGATGCGACCTATGACCTCGCGCTGTGGCTGGAGCAAGGCGGCGCGGTGCAGCAGCTGCGCCTGTGGCCACGCGCGCTGCGGGTGCTGCTGGTCGATGAGATGCACGACGTCAACCAAGCCGCGTTTCGCGTGCTGCAAGAGTTGCTGACCACCACCAAAACCTTCTTCTGCGGCGTCGGCGACCGCGACCAAGTGATTTACAGCGCCAGCGGTGCCGACAGCGCCTTCATGGGCGAGGCCATCGCCCAGCGCACTGGCCGCAGCGTGCAGCGCCTGCCGCTGACGCCCAGCCACCGCTTTGGTGCCAAGCTGGCGGTCAAAGCGGGGCGGCTGGCGCACAAGGACTACAGCTCGCTGGCGGCGCACGACACCCGCGTCACGCTGCTGGCCTACGACACGGCGGACGAATGCGCTGATTTGGTGGTGGCGCAAGCGCTGGCGTGGAGCGCGCAGCCGCGCGCCAACATGGCCGACTTTGCCGTGCTGCTGCGCCACCCGCACCAGTCGGTCGAGCTGGAAAACCGCCTGCTGGCCGCCGGCCTGCCCTACACCACCAGCGGTTTTGACAGCTATTTGCTGCGCCCCGAAGTGCTGCTGGTGCGCGCGCTGCTGGCAGTGGCCACCGACAACTTTGACAGCATCACCGAGCCGCGCACGCGGCAAAAGCTGATGCAAGCGCTGGTGTTTTTTTGTGGCGCGCGCATCGTTGTCGCTGGGCGCGAAGAAGAATCGCAGGCCGCTTTGCTGGCCGACGCCATCCGCAGCGTCAACGAGAACCCGCTGTTTTTGCAGCATTTTTTTGACCACCAAATTTTGGAAAACTCGCC
>JAGNUJ010000185.1 GCA_017987055.1 Giesbergeria sp. | reverse complement strand
AAAAAAGCCCTGTTATTTAAAAAATAACAGGGCTTTTTATTTGGTGCCGGAGAGATGAATCGAACACCCGACCTTCTCATTACGAATGAGCTGCTCTACCGACTGAGCTACACCGGCGTAAGCTAGAAATTATAGCTCGGAATGGTAGCTTGTCACGCGCTCGACTTCATTTTTTGAACCGAGGATGACGCTGACGCGCTCGTGCAACTGGCCAGGCTGGATATCCAGAATGCGCTGTTTGCCGTTGGTGGCGGCACCGCCGGCTTGTTCGACCAGCCAGCCCATCGGGTTGGCTTCGTACATCAGGCGCAGTTTGCCGGGCTTGTTCGGCTCGCGCTTGTCCCACGGGTACATGAAGATGCCGCCGCGCGTCATGATGCGGTGTACGTCCGAGACCATGCTGGCAATCCAGCGCATATTGAAGTTTTTGCCACGTGGGCCTTCGACGCCTTCTAGGCACTCGTCCACATAGCGCTTCACCGGAGCATCCCAGTGGCGCATGTTGCTCATGTTGATGGCGAATTCTTTGGTGTCCTCGGGGATGCGGATGTTCTCTTGCGTCAACACAAACGAGCCTTGCTCGCGGTCGAGCGTAAACATCGCCACACCGTCGCCCACCGTCAGCACCAGCGTGGTTTGTGGGCCATAGACGCAGTAACCCGCCGCGACTTGTTGGTGGCCGGGCTGCAGAAAATCGCCCACTTCTACGCCGCGCTCGCCTTCGGGCTTTTTCAGCACGCTGAAGATGGTGCCGATGCTGACGTTGACGTCGATATTGCTGGAGCCATCCAAAGGATCAAACAGCAGCAGGTACTCGCCCTGCGGGTAGCGGTTGGGCACGACGTAGATGCCGTCCATTTCTTCCGAGGCCATCGCTGCCAAGTGGCCGCCCCATTCGTTGGCTTCGATCAGCACCTCGTTGGCGATGATGTCGAGTTTTTTCTGGATTTCGCCTTGAACGTTCTCGCTCTCGCTTTCGCTGGTGCCCAGCACGCCGCCGAGCGCGCCTTTGTTGACGGCGTGGCTGATGCTTTTGCAAGCGCGCGCCACCACTTCCAGCAGCAGGCGCAGTTGGCCGGGGATGAGGCCGTCAACGCGCTGTTGTTCGACCAAGTAGCGGGTCAGGCTGATTTTTTTTGCCATGAATTTTTCTTTCTTTCCTTATGGGTTTCGTCTGCGGCTTAGGAAGCCAAAGCGCGGGTGATGACCTCGCGCACGTCGTTGCTCAGGTCGGCTCGGGCGGCGACGCGGGCAATGGCTTGGCGTGCGGCGCTGCGCCACGGCTCGGCCAGCTTTTGCCAGCGGTCGAGGGCGCGGGCCAAGCGGGCCGCCACTTGCGGGTTGATGGCGTCCAGCGCGAGCACTTGCTCGCTCCAAAACAGGTAGCCGGCTGCGTCTTGGCGGTGAAAAGCGCCGGGGTTGGCGCTGCAGTAGCTAAAGACGACGCTGCGCGCGCGGTTGGGGTTTTTCAGCGAAAAATCCGGGTGTTGCATCAGTTGCTTGACCAGTGGCAAGACGTGGCCATCGCGGTCAGGCGCGCCCGCTTGCAGCGCAAACCATTTGTCTAGCACCAGCGGCTCGTCTTTGAACAGCGCGTAAAAGCGTGCCAGCGCTGGTTCTGCCAGTGCGTGAGCGCTGCCGACCAAGGCGCTCAGGGCGCTCATGCGGTCGGTCATGTTGCCGGCGTCTTTAAAGCGCTGCAGCGCCTTGCCCGGCCAGACGCTGTCGCCCGTGTGCTGTGCTGCCAAGCACAGCATCGATAAGGCCAAGCCGCTCAGGGCGCGGCGACCGGCTGAGACCGGGTCCGGGCGGTAGCTGCCGCTGTCTTGGTGCGACTCATACGCCCATTGCCAGTCGGCCTGCAGTGCCAGCGCCAGTTGCAGGCGCATGGCTTCGCGTACGGCGTGGATGCGCTGTGGATTGACCTCGTCCAACTGCTCGGCGATGTAGGTTTCGGACGGCAGCGTCAGCAGCAGCTCTTTGTAAGCGGCATCGAGCTGCGGGTCGCGCAGCACGCTGCGCAGCGCTTGCAGTACCGATTCGGGCAGTAAATTATGGTCAAAAGTGCCTGTAGCGCTTATAGGCTGTGCGCTAGCAGCTATGTTGTTGATAGCGCTGCGCAGTAGCAAGCGTTGGCCCGCTTCCCAGCGGTTGAAGGCGTCGCTGTCGTGCGCCAGCAGCGTCAGCAGTTCGGCGTCGCTGTAGTCGATGTCTAGCACCACCGGCGCGCTGAAACCGCGCAGCAGCGACGGCACCGGGGCGCTGCCCACGTTGACAAAGCGCAGGGTGTGGCTGGCCTCGGCCAGCACCACGGTGCGGCTGCTCGTCTCCGACGCATCTTCGCCGTCCAGCTGCAGCGCCAGCGCTTGGCCGTCCTGCGCCAGCAAGCCCAGTTCGACCGGAATGACAAACGGCGCTTTATCCGGTTGGCCGGGCGTCGGCGCGCAGCTTTGCGTCAGCGTGAGCTGGTAGCTGCGCGCTGCGGCGTCGTATTCGCCTGTAGCGTGGATGTGCGGCGTGCCGGCCTGTGAATACCAGCGCTTGAACTGCTCCAAACGAGCGGCTAAGGCGCTGCCCGGGTTGGCATCGGCAATCGCCTGCGCAAAATCATCGCAAGTCACGGCCTGACCATCGTGGCGCTCAAAGTACAGCTTCATGCCGCGCGCAAAGCCTTCGCGTCCAACCAAGGTGTGCATCATCCTCACGACCTCGGCACCTTTTTCGTAAATGGTGACGGTGTAGAAGTTGTTGATTTCGACATAGCTGTCGGGGCGCACCGGGTGCGCCATCGGGCCGGCGTCTTCGGGAAATTGCAGGGTGCGCAGCAC
>JAGNUJ010000184.1 GCA_017987055.1 Giesbergeria sp. | reverse complement strand
GAATGGTCGCCAATGCGCTCAATCGCCTTGGCCAAAAACAGCAAATCGAGGCTGGCCGAAATGGTGCGCGGGTCTTCCATCATGTAGGTGATGAGCTTGCGCACAAAGCCGTCGAATTCTTGGTCGATCAGGTCGTCCTCTTTCAAGATCGCCACTGCCGCCTTGGTATCGAGCCGGGCAAACGCATCCAGCGCCTTGCGCAGCAAGCCCGAGGCCAAATCGGCGGCGACGCGCAAATCGGTCGTCGGCAACTGGCGCGCAGCGCCGCTTTCGATGATGGCCTGCACCATGCGCGCCATTTTGTGGGCCTCATCGCCCATGCGCTCCAAGTTGGCGGTGGCTTTGGAGAAGGCAATCAGCAGGCGCAAATCGCGCGCCGTCGGCTGGCGCCGGGCAATGATGGTGGAGAGCTCGTGGTCAATCTCCACTTCCATCGTGTTGACGCGCTGCTCCAGCGCATCGACTTGGGCCACAGACTCCAAGCTGAAATGCGCCAGCGCGTGGATGGCGTGCTGGATTTGCGACTCCACCAAGCCGCCCAGCTCCATCACCCGGGTCGAGACGCTGTTGAGTTCACTGTCGAACTGCGACGAGAGGTGTTTTTCAGTCATACGAATCCTTGTGAAGCTTTGTCGGTCGGGTTCAGCCAAAACGGCCGGTAATGTAGTCCTCGGTCTCGCGGCGCTGGGGCTTGAAGAACAGCTCCTCGGTGCTGCCAAACTCCATCAAATCGCCCAGATACATGTACGCCGTGTAGTCGCTGCAACGCGCCGCCTGCTGCATGTTGTGGGTGACGATGACGACGGTGTAATCGCTCTTGAGCTCGGCAATCAGCTCCTCAATCTTGGCGGTGGAAATCGGGTCGAGCGCGGAACATGGCTCGTCCAGCAGCAGCACCTCGGGCTTGATGGCAATGCCGCGCGCAATGCACAGGCGCTGCTGCTGCCCGCCCGACAGGCCAGAGCCGCTTTGGCCCAGCTTGTCTTTGACCTCGTTCCATAGCGCCGCTTTGCGCAGCGCCCATTCCACGCGCTCGTCCATGTCGGTGGCGCTCAACTGGTCAAACAGCTTCACGCCAAAGGCGATGTTGTCGTAAATCGACATCGGAAACGGTGTCGGCTTTTGGAACACCATGCCAATCTTGGCGCGAATCAGCGCCACGTCTTGTTTGCTGGTCAGCAGGTTTTCGCCGTCCATGACGATTTGGCCTTCGGCGCGCTGCTCGGGGTACAGCTCAAACATGCGGTTGAAGGTGCGTAGCAGCGTCGATTTGCCGCAGCCCGACGGGCCGATAAACGCCGTGACCTTGTTCTCGGGGATGTCGATGTTGATGCCCTTGAGAGCGTGGTACTTGCCGTAGTAAAAATTCAGGTCGCGCACCTTGATTTTGGGGGTGCTCACGGCCGGTAATTGGGTTGACATAAAGCGTCCTTATTTTATTTTTGGCGCGTCAACACACGCGCCAAGATGTTCAGCCCCAGCACCGCTACGGTAATCAGGAACACGCCCGCCCATGCCAGTTGCTGCCAGTTCTCATAAGGGCTCATGGCAAATTTGAAGATGGTGACGGGCAGGCTGGCCATCGGCTTGGACGGGTCAGCGTTCCAGAACTGGTTGTTCAGCGAGGTAAACAGCAGCGGCGCGGTTTCGCCAGCAATGCGCGCTACGGCCAACAGCACACCAGTAATCACCCCGGCGCGGGCGGCGCGCAGCGTGACCATAGTGACGACTTTCCATTTAGGCGCGCCCAGCGCATAAGCGGCTTCGCGCAGGCTGGCCGGCACCAGCACCAGCATGTTCTCGGTGGTGCGAATCACCACCGGAATCACAATCAACGCCAGCGCCAAAATGCCGGCGTAGCCCGAAAAGCTCTTAAAGCGCGCCACCACCACGGTGTAGACAAACAAGCCAATCACGATGCTCGGCGCCGACAACAAAATGTCGTTGACAAAGCGCGTCACCGACGCCAGCGCGCCGCGCGGGTCGTATTCGGCCAGATACACACCGGCCAAAATGCCGATGGGCGTGCCGACAAACGTCGCCATCACCACCATCAGCAGCGAGCCAAAAATGGCGTTGGCCAAGCCGCCAGCCTCGTTCGGTGGCGGCGTCATCTCGGTCAGCAGCGCCAGCCCCAAGCCACCGACGCCAAGGCGCACGGTTTCCCACAAAATCCAGACCAGCCAAAACAGGCCAAACGCCATCGCCGCCAGCGCCAGCGCCAGCGCCAAGCGGTTGGTGCGCTTGCGCCGTGCGTACATCGCTTGGCGCGCTTGGGTTGGTGGTTGTGTTGATGACAGCGTATTCATGCGCGGCTTCCTTCGCTCTTTTTCAGGCGACTGAGCAAAATTTTCGACAGCGACAGCACCACAAAGGTAATGAAGAACAGCACCAATCCGAGGTAAATCAGCGACGCTTGGTGCAGGCCTTCGGCGGCTTCGGCAAATTCATTGGCCAGCGCCGAGGTGATGCTGTTGGCGGCCTCAAAAATCGACAGCGAATTGAGCTGGTTCATGTTGCCGATGACAAACGTCACCGCCATCGTTTCGCCCAGCGCCCGCCCCAGCCCCAGCATGATGCCGCCGAGCACGCCGGTTTTGGTGTGCGGCAGCACCACTTTCCAGACCACTTCCCACGTCGTCGCGCCCAAACCATAGGCCGACTCTTTCAACAGCGCCGGCGTCACTTCAAACACGTCGCGCATCACCGCAGCGATGAACGGAATAATCATGATCGCCAAAATAATGCCGGCGGCCAGCAGACCAATGCCCACCGGCGGGCCCGAGACAAACGCGCCCAAATACGGCACGCCGTCCAACCACGCTTGCAGCGGCTGCTGCACGTATTGCGCCAGCAGCGGGCCAAACACCATCAGCCCCCACAT
>JAGNUJ010000183.1 GCA_017987055.1 Giesbergeria sp. | reverse complement strand
GACATTGCCGCTGGCAGTTGGCTGGCCACGGCCAATTACTTTGGCTATTTGGTCGGTGCGCTGTTGTTTATGTCGCTGCCGTGGCTGGGACGGCGCTTGGGCGCAGCGGCGGCGCTGCCCAGCCATGCGCTGCTGGTGCGCGGCGGTTTGGTGGCTACGGTGCTGCTGACCGCCGCTTTGGTGCTGCCGTGGCCGCCGTTGTGGCCGACGCTGCGCTTTGGTGCTGGCGTGGCCAGCGCCTTGGTATTTTTGGGCACCACCAACTGGTGCATGGGGCGCTTGACCGAGCTGGGTTACCCCAGCTTGGGCGGCTTGATTTTTTGCGGACCGGGCGTGGGCATTGTGCTCACGGGCTTGTCCGCCAGCGCCATGCTGGCCGCCGGTTGGACGGCGGCCAGCGGCTGGGCGCTGTTTGCCGGGCTGGCGGTGCTGTTGAGCGCGGCGGTGTGGGCGACGTTTCAGCACCGCGTTGGCACCGCTGCGGCGCAGGCTGGCACCGCACAGACCCCAGCCGCGCCAGGGCCGTTGGCGCAGCGCAGCTTGTTAGCGATTGCTTATGGGCTGGCGGGTTTTGGCTACATCATCACCGCGACTTTTTTGCCGGTGATTGCGCGTGCGGCGCTGCCAGCTGGCTCGATCTGGCCGGATTTGTTCTGGCCGCTGTTTGGCGTGGGCGTGGCGCTAGGGGCGTGGCTATCGACCAAAATTTCTGCCGCGCGCGACCGGCGCGTGCTGCTGGGGCTGGCGTATTTGGTGCAGGCTGGAGCCATCGTGCTGGGGCTCATTTGGCCGGGGCGCACCGGTTTTGCGCTGGGCAGTTTGCTGCTGGGCTTGCCGTTCACGGCCATCACTTTTTTTGCGCTGTTCGAGGCGCGCCGCCAGTGGCCTGCAGCCGGTGCCAGCTTTACTGGCCTGCTGACGGCGCTGTACGGCATTGGCCAAATCGCTGGCCCGCCGTTGGTGGCGTGGCTGCTGACACAGGCACCAACGCCGGCGCAAGGCTTTAACTGGGCGTTGGGCTTGGCGGCAATGGGGCTGGTGCTGGGGGCCAGTTTGTATGGCGTGATGCGCTGGCGCTGGGCAGATTATTGAGGTGTCTGTGGAGGTGTTGACTGCGGCGCTTGCAGCGGCAGCTCCAACACAAAGCACGCGCCGGTGCCGCCACCTGGCTGGTCTTCGCAGTAGACGCGCCCGCCGTGGCGTTGGGCGATAGAGCGCACCAGCGCCAGCCCGAGGCCGACACCGCCGGCGCGTTCACTGGCACCGGGCAGGCGGTAGAACGGCTCAAAAATGCGCTCGCGCAGCGCTTCGGGCACGCCCGGCCCGTTGTCGCAGACGCGCACTTGGGCCATCGCCATTTGGTCGCTGCTGTGCGGGCTGCGCCGCAGGATGACGGTGATGTCGCCTTGGCTGTAGCGGCGGGCGTTCTCCAGCAAATTGCGCACCGCGCGGCGTAGCAGTTTGGCGATGCCGCGCATTTCCAGCGTGTCGGCACCTGCGTCCAAATCGGCATCGACGCGCACGCATTCTTCGGCAGCCAAACCCACCAAATCGACCAGCTCCACCGTGCCGACATCGGCCTCGCAGACGTCCAAGCGGCTGGCCAGCAAAATCTCATCGACCAGCTGGTCGAGTTCGGCAATGTTGCGCAAAATTTCATCCCGGAAAGTGGGCGACGGCTGGTGCTTCGCGCCCATCAATTCCAGCCCCATGCGGATGCGCGTCAGCGGCGAGCGCAGTTCGTGCGAGGCATTGGCCAGCAGCGATTTGTGCGACTGCACCAGCGTTTGGATGCGCGCGGCAGCGGCGTTGAATTGGCGCGATAAATCGGCCACCTCGTCATGGCCGTGGACGGGCACGCGCGCGGCCAAATCGCCCTCGCCAAAGCGCTGCACGCTGCGCTGCAGCACTTCTAGGCGCTTCAGTAGCCGGCGGATGATGGGAAACACGCCCACGGCAACGGCCAGGCCGACCAAGCCCAGCATCCAGACAAAGCCAAACGGCGCTCGCGTCCAAAACGCGGCAGCTGGCTCACCGCGGCGGCTGCGTTCGCCGCGCTCATTTTTTTGCGCACGTGGAGCCAGAAGCAAGCGGTACTGCTGGCCGTCGTTGCTGTCGATGCGCAGCTCCACGGCCTCGCCGTGCGCACTGGGTACGCGCGTTGCCATGCCAGCGACCAAGGCATTGCCGCTGCTGTCGCGCAAGACAATTTCGCGCCCCATCGAGGCCAACGGTTGGGTGTTTTGCTCGGCCGCGACGCGCCACGCCCAACCCACCAGCAGCGTCAGCACCGCCACGCCGCCGACTACCGCCAGCCAAATGCGCAAATACAGGCGGCGCGAGAACAGCTGTATCAGTAGCATCGCGCGTTCAGTCTTGCTGCTTGGCAAACACGTAGCCCACGCCGCGCACCGTCAAGATGCGGCGCGGGTTCTTGGCGTCGGCTTCGATGGCAGCGCGAATGCGCCCCATGTGGACGTCGATGGAGCGGTCAAAGGCTTCGAGTTCGCGCCCGCGCACCGCTTCCATGATTTGGTCGCGCGTTAGCACGCGCCCGGCGCGCTCGGCCAGCGCCACCAGCAAATCAAATTGGTAGGAGGTCAGCTCGCAGACGTCGCCAGCGACGGTGACGCTGCGCGCGTCGCGGTCGATTTCTAGCGAGCCAAAACGCAGCAGTGGAATGGCCGGTGTGCTGCCGCTGCCGCTCTCGCGCCGGCGCAAGATGGCGCGGATGCGCGCCAGCAGCTCGCGCGGCTCGAACGGTTTGGGCAAATAGTCGTCCGCGCCCAGCTCCAAGCCAATCACGCGGTCCATCGGGTCGCCCTTGGCCGTCAACATCAGCACCGGCACCTGCGCCGCCGCCGTCGGCAGCGTGCGAATGCGCCGGCA